>JACRCA010000384.1 GCA_016234425.1 Deltaproteobacteria bacterium
ACAACCTGGTTACCCTGCTAAAGCCAGGGCATCTTAAGACTTTGAAGATGTTCAAAGAAGAATTTGTTACCCGTGGGAATCCCACGGATCCCTGCAACCAAAGGTTTTCTTTGAGTTGAATGGCCAGCCGGTATTAGGAGCCATAAAGACCAACCGCAGGTCAGACCCGAGCACATTTGATCTGGCGCTGCGGGCCTACAAACTCTCCTTCCGGGGTTCATACGATCAGCTTATTTGCCTTCCTACGCTTCGCAACGTGCAATCCCTTTGGTATCAGGAGGAAACCGCCCGCAAAGTCATGAAGACCTTCCGGGGGCGGGCCATTCTGGCGGACGAAGTGGGTCTCGGGAAGACTATCGAAGCGGGTCTTGTTCTGAAGGAATATCTATTGCGAGGTTTGGTGCGCTCGGCCCTGATCATTGTCCCCAGCTCTTTGGTTTTTCAATGGCAGGCAGAATTCCAGGAAAAATTCGACCTTTCCTTCGTCTCATCGAATGACCCTCTCTTTCGCGAAGACCCGGAAGGTTTCTGGACAGAGCCCTTTCTTCTGGTTTCTATCCAGACGGCTCGAACCAAAAAAAATTTCCAGGCCGTCACTTCCCGTATCTTCGACTTAGTGATCGTGGATGAAGCTCACCACCTGAAGAACCGGGCCACTCGCAATTGGAAACTGGTCAATGCTATTCAGAAAAATTTCTTACTCTTCCTCACCGCCACCCCTGTGCAGAACAAGCTGGAAGAGCTCTACAACCTGGTTACCCTGCTAAAGCCAGGGCATCTTAAGACTTTGAAGATGTTCAAAGAAGAATTTGTTACCCGTGGGAATCCCACGGATCCCTGCAACCGCGAAAAACTTCGACAACTGCTTAAAGAGGTCATGATTCGTAACACCCGTTCTATTACTCAACTTCGCCTGCCCCCGCGTTTCGCCTTTACTACCCGGGTAAGCCCGAAGCCGGAAGAGAGTGATTTTTATCAGAAGATTAGCGAGTTTGTTACGGAACAAGCTGCTCTTCCCTCAACCAATATTTCCAAGATGACCTTGCGCAGGTTGCTGGAGGCCGCGGGGTCTTCCCACTTTGCAGCCCTGCGCATGCTGGAAAAGATTGCTGTTGAGAGTGGGGATGGAATTCAGGAAAAAGCAAAAGAAATTCTCGCAATTGGAAGGGCCATACGGATGGGGAGCAAGTTTCAAAAAGTAGTGGAAATCCTTCGGGCCTCACCCGAACAGAAGATCATTTTCGTGAATTACTTGGCTACCCTGGAATACCTTCATCAAATCCTGGAAGAACAAAATATTCCCCACGCCCTATTCCATGGGAGCCTGACCGCCTCCCAGAAACAAACGGTTATGGATGCCTTTCAGGATGGATGCCCTGTGCTCCTCGCCACGGGTACGGGTGGAGAAGGGTATAACCTGCAATTCTGTCATATGATGATTAATTACGATCTTCCCTGGAACCCCATGCAAATTGAACAGCGTATCGGGCGCATCCATCGCATCGGGCAAGAAAAAGAAGTCCAGGTCTACAATTTCTGCGCCGCCGGAAGTCTGGAAGATCATATCCTTGATGTCCTTGACCGGAAGATTAATATGTTCGAGCTTGTGGTGGGGGAGATCGAGATGATTTTGGGCCGCATCGAGGATGAACAGGAGTTCAGCGATCTGGTTTATGAAATCTGGATTCGCAACCCAGATGAGTCTCAGCGGAAGAGGGCCTTTGAAATCCTGGCCTCCCGTTTGAAGCGAGCCAGGGCAGCTTACGAAAAAAGTAAAGAATTGGATGAAAAGCTCTTCCATGAGGATTTCGGTTTATGAACGAAGTCTCTGATCCAGAGCTGTTAACTTTTTCAGCCCAAGTGCTCGAAAAGAATGGCGCGCTGGTTGAGCAGCGGTCCGACCATTTGTTGGCCTTATTGCCTCTCCCTCTGGCTCATTTACTTGAGCTTCCCGAAGAAGTTAAACTGGGAGGAGATGAATTACCGCTCCTCTACGGAAGCCCCGTCCTAGATCGCCTCATTCACCTGGCCACTCGCGAAGTCCCCATTGTTTATGGGCAGGTGGAAGTGCCCTATCTGAAAAAGGCCGGCTTCGAGCAACTCATCGGTCAACATCTCTCTTTCCTGGACGGGCAGGTCCATATAGTTAGCCGGGCGGAAGCTCGCACAAGCTATATGGTGCTGGTTTGCCATTATGTCGCGCTGAGCGATGAACGGAAAGAGGGTTTAGTGCAGTTAGGGGTACATGAGGCCAGCGGAGCGCCAATCCCGGATCTTAAGGAACGGCTCTCTGAATTTCGGCTCCAATTCTTTGGACCGGGAAAGGTTCCGCCACACTTCCCCGTGCACCTGGAACAGGTTTTTTCCCATGCGTTGAGTAATGCAAGGGCCGGTATCGAAACTGAGCTTTCCGACTTTTTGAGCAGCATGCGGCGGCGGCTGCGCCGGGATGTAAGAAATACTCGGGAATATTATGAAGCCTTAAAAACAGAGATGGAAGATAGCCTGGAAAATCCAAATCTCACCGATGGGCAACGGCGGGAAAGGGGAGCGAAAATTCAGGAGTTACCGCGGGAACTGACCCGCAAGATCGCGGACCTCGAACATAAATACCAGGTGCAAGTTACTATTACCGGATGCGGAGCTATCCGCTTTCTCGTGTCTGTGGTCCATATCATGATCGAAATTAAATATCGCAAGTTCCAGCGGACGGCGCAGGTCACGTGGAATCCTATCACCAAGCGATTGGACCCTCTGGTTTGCGAGCGTTGTCAGGGTACCATCCGCTCCGCATACCCCCGGGAGAAAAATTCTCAAATTCTGCTTCTTTGCCCCTCCTGCAGCGCGAAGTCTTGAGGCAACCTCTCCGGTTACCTTTTTCCCTTTAAACTGATTTAGGCCAAGAGTTAAGTGCCAGAAGTGCACAAAAATATCAAAAGTCGTTTAAAAAGGAGACCTATTCTCTTAAAAAGGTTCCTCTGGGGGAAAATCGGGATATAATTATAGTAGACCTATTCAATTGTGGCGAAGGATTGTCAAAGCAATAAATAGTAAATGGCGAAAAGGAGATAAGTAATGGCAGACTTTTTTGATCTGTTAGTGAAAAGGCGAGCGATCAGAGACTTTCAGGACAAGGAGGTCTCTGAGGATTTTTTTGAAGGCGAACATATGGATGCCTTAGTCGAGGGCTTTAAACCTCAATAGGTTTCAACAAGGGCGATTCCTAAAACTTGAAAGGAGGTCTATATGGCCGAGAAGAAGAGCTATAAGGTAAAAACCTTCACCACGGAGTTGAAGATTTTTGCAACGATGAAAGAGTTAGCAGCCCTGGATGATCAGATGAATCGTTTCCTAAAGGAGAAAAAAGTGAAGAAAGTGATCTCTGTCAGCGATACGACGACGACGGACAACACAGGGGCCACCATGGGATTGATTCGGGTCCTTGCTTACGAGACTTGAAGAGGGGTAAAGACTCCTTAAAAGTAAGGACGATACCACCAAGAAGGATGTCGATACCACCAATAAGGGTAAGGGTCCCAATACCAGGGAGGATAAACGGGCCTGACCTGTGGCCTTCTCTCCCACAGGCGTATTTCCTTGGATAGAATGATCGGGTAGGCATATTGGATTTCGCCGAGAGGAAGGATTTCTATTCCCACAACTTCGCCCACGACAGTAATTTCTCGCCCTCTCCGGTAAATTACCGGGTCCAGAAACCCAGTATGTCGAACTAAGAAACGCCCTCGCGAGCGATCCAGATCCGTAGGTCTTTTTTGATAATCCAGGTCTGTCTGCATGACCCGCAAGATCGTCTCCTCCTTCCGGTTTGTGGTTTCAATAATTACACCTCCCCACAGAACAGTCTTTCCCAGGAAGGGCTGAAGATCTTTTTGCACCTCTCTTAAAGTAAGGGATTCGTCAGCATGCCGCATCATTTCTTGGGAAAAAGGAGCACAGGAGACGATCATCCCTGCGGATAAAAGAATCATCAAAAACAATCTTTTCACCTGATCATCCCTCCCACTTCAATGCCGAAGTGAAAGAATGGCCCACCCCATGTTTCCGGTTTCCAGAGGTGGATCTCCCGAGCAGTCAGCACCGGGTAACTATACATGATCTCCTGAAGGGGTAAAATCTTTTTCCCCTGCACTTTTCCGAGAACCGTAATTTTCCGTCCTGGGGCATAGACGGCTGGGTCTCGAAATTCAGCCAAGTGCACCAGAAACCGACCGTGAGACAAGTCTGTGTCTTTCGGTTTCAGTTGCCAGTCCAGCGGCTGCTGCAGAACCTCCATCCATGTTTCATCTTCCTTGACTGTGTTGGAAATAATCTCTCCTCCAAGAAGCATCAATTTTCCTTTGGATCTTTCCGGATCCTTGATTAATTCCTGGAAAGTAAGACTTTCATCTGCTTCTCTTAGCGACTGCTTGGAGATGACGGGGGCACAGGCAAAGAGCAAGGCCAGCAAGCTAACCGCCCAAAAATGTTGCTTTCTCATAAAATTAATTATACCAGAGATCTGCGGATTTGGAGAAAGATCAACTTCCAGCCACTTGGAAAATCATTCTTCTCTTTTTTTGGTACCTTCCTTGTATTAGAATGGGATAAATTATAAGGGGAATTTCTTCATTTTCCTTTCGGTTCCCGCCCTCGCGGGAGTTACCTTCATCTTGGGTGCGAGAGCAACTCGATAGAGTGGGCCATTAGGATGGCAGATCTTTATGCGGGAAGGCTCACAGAGAAAAAGCAAAGGAAAATAAAGAGAATGCCATGAGTCTCTTTTTATGGACCTTCTTCCTGCTTTACGGCGGGCTGCATTACTATATCTTCACAAAAATCAGGGATACCTTCTCTCTGGGGATCCTGGTGAGCATGCTGTTGGCCTTTCTCATGCTCATCATGGTCACCGCTCCGCTCCTGGTCTATTTTTCGGAAAAATATGGTTTTCCCTCGCTGGCCCGCCTCACAGCCTATATCGGTTATACCTGGATGGGAGTGGCCTTTCTTTTTTTCTCGGCCTCCGTCCTTTTCGATCTATACCGCTTCTTGGTCCCTATCGCCGGCTGGATCCTTTCCCGAGAGCTTCCTTCCGCCTCCCTCTCCTGGCGGTTTTTTCTACCTCTGGTTTTTTCCCTGGCGGCAGGGACTTACGGATATTTTGAGGCCTGGAACATCCGCACTGAACGGGTGGTTTTTAAATCCCCCAAGATCCCCCCAGAGGCCAGCCCCATAAGAATTGTTCAGATAACCGATGTCCACCTGGGTATGATCGTGCGGGAAGAGCGACTATCCAGAATCCTCCACGAAGTGAGCAAGGCAAATCCAGACCTTCTCATCTCCACCGGGGACCTGGTGGACGCCCAAATCCACCAATTGAATCATCTCTCCAACCTCTTGCAGGAAATCCGTCCCAGATGGGGGAAATTCGCCATCACGGGGAATCACGAATATTACGCCGGATTGGCTCAGGCCCTGGAATTCACCAGGAAGGCGGGTTTCCACCTTCTCCGGGGAGAAGGCCTCACGGTGGAAGGACTCTTCAATCTGGCGGGAGTAGACGACCCGACGGGGATTTATTACGGGGAGCCGATGGGGGTAGAGGAAAAAGAACTCCTCTCCCGCCTCCCCGGAGATAAATTTACCATTTTGCTCAAACACCAGCCCGTTCTGGATGGGAATTCCCTCGATTTTTTTGACCTCCAGATTTCTGGACATACTCACAAAGGTCAGATTCTTCCCTTTCGCGTCATCACTCGAATCTTCTTCTCTTATACCGGAGGACTCTATAAGCTGCCTAACGGAGCCACCCTATACACCAGCAGGGGAACGGGAACCACGGGTCCGCCCATCCGTTTTCTGACCCCTCCAGAGGTGACCGTCTTTGAACTGGTTCATGATGAAAAACCCTTAGAAAAGGAGAAACGGCCATGACGCAATTGGATGAATACGCTTCCCTCGATGCAACGGCCCTGGCTGACTTGGTTCGCGGGAAAGAAGTCCAGGCCATCGAGCTGGTGGAGGCCGCTATCGAGCGGATTGAACGACTGAACCCCACCCTCAACGCCGTAATCACGCCCATGTATGAACAGGCCCGGGCGACAGCCACCCGGCAGCTTCCCGATGGACCTTTTACCGGCGTCCCCTTTCTGCTGAAAGACCTGGGAGCCAGCTATGGAGGGGTGCGCATGGCCATGGGGTCCACCTTCCTGCGCAACTTCGTGCCGAATCACGACAGCGAACTGGTGGCCCGACTAAAGCGAGCTGGTCTAATCATCATCGGAAAGACCAACACGCCAGAGTTTGGCCTTCTGCCCACCACCGAGCCTCGCCTTTTTGGCCCCACCCACAACCCCTGGGGCCTGAGCCTGACCCCTGGCGGCTCCAGTGGGGGCTCAGCCGCTGCTGTAGCTGCTGGCCTGGTTCCCATGGCCCATGCCAATGACGGGGGCGGATCGATCCGCATCCCGGCCTCGTGTTGCGGGGTCTTCGGCCTAAAGCCCACCCGAGCCCGAAACCCCCTCGGCCCTGACCTCGGCGACATGTTTAGTGGACTGGCGGTCGAGCACGCCGTTACCCGCTCGGTAAGGGACAGCGCTGCCCTGCTCGATGCTACATCAGGCCCAGATGTGGGCGATCCCTACTGGGCCCCACCGCCGGCACGTCCCTTCCTTAAAGAAGTTGGCGCCGACCCAGGGAAGCTGCGTATTGCTTTTACCACGGCGGCATTAACTGGCGCAAAGGTACACGCCGATTGCCTAAGTGCGGTACGCGATGCCGCAAACCTTTGCGCAAGGTTGGGCCATGAGGTGGAGGAAGCCGCTCCGCTGGTACCCGGAGAGTTGGTCACTCAGAATTTTATGGCTTTATGGTATGGGGGGTGCGCTTGGACCATAGATGGGTTGGGATTGATAACTGGTCGAAAGCCCGTTTTGGACCAATTCGAACCGCTCACCTGGGCTCTTTACGAGAGGGGGCAGAAGTATAGCGCATCGGCCTACCTTCTTTCCGTGACCTTCCTGCAGAGGGTTTCCCGGGACATCGCCAGATTTTTCCTCAAATATGACGTTTGGCTCACCCCCACCCTCGCTGAGCCTCCTGTTCCTTTCGGCACCTTTGATTCTTCGCCGGAGAATCCGCTGCAAGGAATTACTCGCGCGATCGATTTCGTCCCTTTCACGCCGATCTGCAACATCACCGGGCAGCCAGCCATGTCCGTCCCTCTATACTGGAATGCGGGAGGGTTCCCTGTGGGTGTCCACTTCATCGGAAGGTTCGGAGATGAGGCTACCCTTTTCCGTCTGGGAGCACAGCTTGAGTCAGCCCGACCGTGGGCAGGACGCCGTCCGCCTTTGGCTCCTTAACGGGAGTGATAGAGGATCTTTAGTATCGTTTGCTGGATTCTCTCATCTAAAAGGGTGTAAGGGCCCAACTGGGATGGAAAGGAGGCGAGAAGGATGGCTGAGAAAGAATACAAACAATTAAGCTGCAGAGATGCAGGAGCGGATTGCGATTTTCTGGTCCGAGCTGAGACGGAGGAAGAGGTCATGACTGTGGCGGCTGCGCATGGGGCCCGTGTCCACGGGATGAAAGAGGTTACTTCTGAGCTGAAAAACAAAATGAAGTCGCTCATTAAGACGGTTACGGTGTAGCTTGCACCTGGGGCAGTTGAGGGAGGAGAGGAGCCACAGGCTCTTCTCCCGGGGAGGGGTATCCTGCCTGACAGCTCTTGAAGAGAAAAATAAAGAGGGAAGATCTGCTGATCATCGTCCGGAGAAAGGATGGGTCCAGCACACAACCATCGGGAAGGGGATGTTCCACTCGGAGAGTAGTAACCGCCTGGATGTGCCGATGAGGTTCATCCAGATGTGGTTTATTCCCTCCACCAGAGGCCTGGAGACCTCGTTTTTTTTCAACTCCAAACTTTGGTCATCCGTTTCTCCGGAGAGGCATTTCTATATTCTCCCAGCCACTCAAAAATCTGCAGGATGACCCCCAATGGGTTTCTTGCTCCGACTAAAACTTCCTTTCGGACCCCTTCAATTTCAGTATAATTGGATGTTTTCACACCCTGCGAATGAAGATGGTTGATAAACTGGTTTAGGTTCTCCACTTCCAGAGCCAGATGCTGCATAGTCTCGCCATAACGTTCAATATGTTTGGCTACAAATCCCTCCGGGCTGGTTGGCTCCAGCATGGAAAAAGTGCTTTCTCCTATCTGGAAGATGGCGACTTTGTATTGGCCTTCTGGATTCACTTTCTCCACGACAAACTTTGCTCCCAAAAGATCTTCGAGCCTTTTCCTGGATTCCTGAAGATTGCGGACCGCAATGGCAATATGGTCAACTTTCTTAATCATGGACAGCTCCTCCTTTCCCCAAAGCTGTTCGATCTTGTTCTCGGAACGTTTTCAGCCGCAAGATATGGCAAATTCCCCCCATTTGTCAATACATGCTTTTTCTTCCCATCCCCTATCAATCCTTCCGATGGAGTAGGAAATGGGGCTGAAAGAATTTTCTTGACAACTATGGAAAAAAGGATAGAAATTTTTTATGATCAGCTCATCCGCTGACGTCGTCATCTGCGGCGCAGGTATTGCCGGAATTTCCGCAGCTTTTCACCTGAGCGTCAAACGCGGCATTAAGAACGTGGTGCTCATGGATGAACGCTCACCTCTCTCACTGACCAGCGACAAGTCAACCGAGTGCTACCGTAACTGGTGGCCTGGCCCGGGCGACGCCATGGTCCGTCTGATGAACCGTAGTATTGATATTCTGGAAGAGTTGGCCCGCGAGAGCGGCAACCTTTTCAACCTCAACCGGCGAGGCTACCTCTTCGCCACCGCCGACCCGGCCCGCATCGCCACCTTCAAACGAGTTGCTGAAGAAGCTGCTGAACTGGGCGCCGGCCCCGTGCGCGATCACATGGGAAAGACCGGGAATCCACTCTACCTCCCTGCGCCACCACAAGGCTTTGAGGATCAACCCACAGGCTCAGATCTGATCACTGATCAAGGGCTAATCCGCAAGCATTTTCCATACCTCTCCGAGAGCACGGTGGCGGTGATCCATCCCCGGCGCTGCGGTTGGCTCAATGCTCAACAACTGGGGATGTACATGTTGGAACGGGCTCGAGAGCACGGAACCACCTTTTTGCAAGCGCGATTAGAAGGGGTGGACGTGATCGGCGGAGGGGTGGAGGCGGTGCATCTAAGGGATGGGAATGGAGCCACTAAGATCTCGACTCACTATCTGGTGAATGCGGCAGGGCCGTTCCTCCCGCATGTCGCCCGGATGATCGGGGTTAACTTGCCCGTTTACCACGAATTGCACATTAAAATCGCCTTTCGAGACTACCTGCGCGCGGTGGCGCGAGAGGCTCCTTTGCTCATTTGGACCGATCCCACTCTTCTGCCGTGGTCGGCAGAGGAGCGGGTCACCCTGGCTCGATCCGAAGAGACGGAATACCTATTGAACGAGTTTCCTTCCGGTGTTCACGCACGTCCGGAGGGCGGCTCGGACAGCGATGTTGTCCTCCTTTTGTGGACTTACGACATTCGCCCCGTAGAACTCGTCTTCCCGTTCACTTTCGACCCCCATTATCCTGAAATCGCCCTGCGCGGATTGGCTGTCATGATTCCTGGCCTGAGCGCTTATTTTGGCCGGATGCCCAAACCGGTGGTGGATGGGGGGTACTATACGAAGACCCGTGAAAATCGGCCTCTGATTGGACCTTTGCCGGTCAAGGGAGCCTACGTGATCGGTGCCTTTTCTGGCTTTGGGATCATGGCTTCCTGTGCAGCAGGGGAACTGCTGGCTGCCCATCTCACAGGGAGCGATTTGCCCTGCTACGCGCCAGCCTTCGTCCTGGAACGTTATCAGGATCCTGATTATCAGAAACTTTTGGAGAGCTGGGCAGACACGGGGCAGTTATAAATGCGGAATAGACAAACATTCTCATTTCTTGATTAGAAAGGAGATCATCATGATCGTAATGAATGTGAACGACAAACCCGATCAAAAGATTGAAACTTACCCTTACCGAGGCAAGCCCCTCCCGGTGAAGGATGTATGGATCCGCTGGCTCTCCCAGGCCGGCCCCAAGGATTCGGTCGAATATGGCCTCCGCTATTTCACCATCGGCCCCAGTGGAGAAATTCCCATCCACAACCATCTCTACTACCAGACCATGTACATCCTGAGTGGCCATGTGAGATGCTTCCAACATGACCCCACCACAGATAAAGTTGTGGAGGAAAAGGTCCTTGGCCCCAACGATTTCATTTTCATTCCCACCATGGAAGTCCACAGCATGAAAAATGTAAGCGATAAGGAGCCTGTGACTTTCCTGTGCTGCATTGCTAATGTGTATGAAGGAGAGAGCATTTAATTTGGGAGTAGCGAAAAGAAGAGAAAGGGAAATCAATTAGGATGATGACCAAAATTGAAAGGGTGGGAGCAACCCTAGCTGGAAAGCCAGTAGACCGGCCGCCATTCTCCATCTGGTACCATTTTGGAACTCAACATGCTTCGGCGGAAAGGACGGCTCAGGTACATTTGGAGTTTTTCGAGGCTTATGATCTGGACCTGCTGAAGGTCATGAATGACTATGATTACCCTATGCCTGGCGGTGTGGAAGTTATGGCGACTCCCTCCGACCTTAAATGGCTTGAGCCTCTCGATATAGTCAGGACATCCATGGGGGAACAATTAAAGGTGATCGAGTTGCTTGCCAAGGCCCTGCGGGGAAAGGCTTTGTTTGTAGACACAGTTTTCAACGCCTGGAACACGCTAAGGCGAAACCTGGCGAAAGAGACAATGCCCCAGTTGATGGCGAATCATCCAGAGGCGCTGTCGGAAGCCCTCCAGATCGTAAACGACAACCTTATTCGGTATGCCTTAGCCAGCCTGGATCGAGGGGCTGCCGGAATCTTCTTTTCCGTGCCAGCCACGGCCGAGAGCGTGACCCTGGAGCAATACGAAAGATTCATGCGCCCTTTTGACCTCGCTTTTCTTCAAGCCATCCAAGGCAGGGGGGAGTTTCATATCCTCCATGCCCATGGAGAAAAGCTCTATTTCGACCGCCTGCTGGATTATCCGGTGCACGCCCTATCATGGGCAGACTTAAACGGCGGCCCGACAATTGCTGAGGCGCGGCAGCGGACTTCTCTCAGTCTTATGGCTGGATTAGACCATGTTAATTTTCCCTACCTGTCGGTGCGAAAGATTCGCGAACAGATCAAATCAGCCTTAGCACAGGCAGGGGATACAAAATTCATCCTGGCTCCTGGTTGCTCGGTGCCAACCTACAGCTTCCCGCCTTTAATTAGAGCCGCAAGAGATGCTGCTCAATAAGATGCCCTTCCTCTCTCC
>JACRCA010000391.1 GCA_016234425.1 Deltaproteobacteria bacterium
AAAAACTTGGAAACGGGACTTGAGAGGGGTGAGTTGTGAGTAGAAACGTCTTTTGCCTTTTTTACTTGGCAAGGGTAGGAGAATGAGAGAAAATAAGAGGAGATGGAAATCTTTCCTTCCTTGGTCGGATACCTAAAAGATTATATTCTCTTCAATCCCATTGTCTGGGGGATCGTAGCCGTTGTTCTTTGGATCGTGGGGTCGGCCTTTATCAAAGCCTGGCGCGGAAAGGATGAAGAATGAGATGGCCAGATACAAGGAACGGGTGAATTGCTGCAATGAGGATTGCGCTCAACCGATCGAAGTGGAATTCACCGAGGCCACGCGAAAGCTTCGCATCACCTGCCCTTTCTGCGGGCAACTCAACCAAGTAGAGATTATTTTTCCTTCGGACCGGGGAGGGTCGGCCGACCGCTACGGCCCGCCAGGGAATAATGAGAAGATGAAGATCATCGTCCTGCCCAGCGACTGAAACCAGTGACGAGTAATGAGGACTGAGAGCTGAGAATTTGAAGATGCTCTTTTATTCATTACTCATCACTGATCCCTCATCACTTTTTCAGATTCCCAGGTAGGCCTTCTTTACGTGTTCGTTATCCAGGAGGTCTTTGCCTCTCCCTTCCATGGAGATGCGGCCGTTCTCCAGAACGTAGGCGCGGGTTGCCACCGTCAGGGTATGTTTAACGTTCTGCTCCACCAAGAGAACGGTGACTCCTTCAGAATTGATTCGCTCAATGACTCCAAAAACTTCGCGCACCAGAAGCGGAGCCAACCCGAGGGAAGGCTCATCCAGCATCAGAAGCTTGGGGCGGGCCATCAGGCCTCGGCCCACGGCCACCATCTGCTGCTCACCGCCGCTGAGCGTTCCGGCCAGCTGCTTCTCCCTCTCCCCAAGAACCGGGAAGATGCTAAAGACCCAATTCAGGGTTTCCTTCCGCCGTCTCTTGGCGTCAGGCATGTAGGACCCGATATCCAGGTTCTCTAAAACACTCATCTCGGGGAAGAGCCTGCGCCCTTCGGGAACCTGAGAGATTCCCAGCTCTACTACCCGGCTCGCGGGGGCATGGTCGATGCGCTGGCCCTCGAACTCGATGCTTCCCGTGCGCGGGCGCAGCACAGCCGATATGGTATTCAGAGTGGTAGATTTGCCGGCCCCATTGGCTCCCACGAGAGCGGCCAACTCCCGGGATTCCACCCTCAAAGACACACCCCAGAGGACCTGCACGTCGCCGTAAAATACTTCGATTTGGTTGACCCTAAGCATAAGCTTCCCCCAGATACGCTTCGATGACTGCTTTGTTGTTGGCCACTTCTTGGGGCGTCCCCTCCGCGATGGTCTGCCCGTAATTGATGGCAAGGATGCGATCGGAGATGGACATGATTACTTTCATGATATGCTCGACGATGAGGACGGTGACTCCCCGCTCCCGGATCTTCTTGATCAGAGCGATGGCCTGGTCGAGCTCAGTCGGGTTCAGACCAGCCGCTGTCTCATCCAGAAGGATGATTTCAGGACGCGTGGCCAGGGCTCGGGCAATCTCCATACGCTTTCTGTCGCCGATAGTCAGGCTCTTGGCCAAATAGTCTTTTCGGTGGATCAACGCGCAGAATTCCAGGGTCTTTAGCGCTTCTTCTTTCGCCTCGCTAACGCCGTTTACCCGGCAGAAGGCCGAGGCCATGACGTTCTCCAGAAGGGTCATCCGGGAGAGTGGCTTGACCACTTGGAAGGTGCGGGCGATCCCCTTCTTGCAGATAACGTTCGGCTTGAGTCCAGTGATGGGCTCTCCCTTAAAAAGGATTTCCCCAGAGGAAGGGGGATAGAAGCCATTGATCAGGTTAAAAACTGTGGTCTTTCCAGCTCCATTGGGACCGATGAGGCCAAAGATCTGGCCTTTCTCCACTTTGAAGGAAAGATCTCTCACGGCCCCCAGGCCGCCGAAGTATTTGGTCAGATTCCTCACCTTAAGCATATCTTCTCCTCTTGAGGAACCCGCGGATCTCGATCACCCCGTCGGGAATGAAGACGATGATGAAGATGATTAGGATACCCAGGATCAGAAGATTGGCATGGCCGAAGTAAGCGCGAAAAACCTCGCTGAAGACCACCATAATGACCGCCCCAATGGCCGGTCCGTAGAGGGTCCCGGCACCTCCGAGCATGACCACGAGGATCATCATGATGGAAACGTCCACCAAGGAAAAGACGACATGAGGGTCGATAAAAGCCATGTAGTTCATGTAAAAAGCTCCGGCCAGACCCGTAAAAAAGGCAGAAATAAGAAGGGAGATAAGTTTATATTTAGTGGTGTCAATGCCCATGGACTCCGCCGCTTCCTGGTCTTCGCGGATGGCCACGAAGTAGAATCCCAATTTGGAGTTGACTACCCGGTAAATGACGTAGAAACTGCCAGCCGCCAAGGCGAGAGCCATATAGTAGTAAGGAATTTTGCCGGCGAAGGGGACGATGAGGATGCCCACAGAGCCATTGGTGAAGGAGATCCAGTTGGTGGCCACCAAGCGAAGAACCTCGGCGAGGGCGAGCAGGGCTAAGGCGAAGTAGGCTCCCCGCAGCCGAAAGCACATCAGGCCGAGGGGCACAGCAAAAATCATGGCCATGATAGGCCCCAAAATCATCCCGTACCAGGTGGAGATCTCTTTGTGGAAATAGAGAAGGCCCGCAGAGTAGGCACCTACTCCGTAAAATGTAGCGTGGCCAAAAGAAACCTGGCCTGTGTACCCCCCCAACAGGTTCCAGCTTTGGCCCAGGCAGACCCAGATGAAGACCATGATCATCATATGGAGAATGTAGGGGTTGCTCTGGAAGATAGGTACCAGAGCCAGCACCACCAATGCGAGCCAGGGAAGGAAATCTTTGAATTGTCTTTTTCTATCCATCATGGTTCCTCTCTATACGCGTGTAAGACGCTTCAGCCCACCGGGGAGGAAGAGTAGCACCAGGACAAAAATGATAAACCCGATGGCGTCTTTGTAACCCGGAGAGATATAGACTGCGCCGAGAGATTCGGCAATGCCCAGAACGAGGCCCCCAACGGTAGCCCCGATGGTGCTTCCCATTCCACCGAGCACAGTAACGATGAAGGCTTTGAGGGTGAAGGGGCCGCCGACCGCGGGGTAAAGATAATAGACTGGAAGGAGGAGAGAGCCAGCCGCACCGGCCAGGGCCGAGCCTAAGGCATACGTCAGGATGATCACTCGATCGGTCTTAATCCCCATGAGCATGGCTGCCTGTCGGTCCTGGGCTGTTGCCCGAATGGCTTTGCCCACGTCCGTCTTCATCAGAAAAAGATAAAGGAGAAATGTAATCCCGGCGGCAATCAGGAAAGCAATGGTTAAGGCAATATTGATCGATAAGCCACTCACGTACCAGACTGCGCTGGTATACTCCGTGCGTAAAGTCCGGTAGTCTCCTGTGAACAACAGGAGGGCAACGTTGGTCAGGACCATGCCGATGGCAAAGGTGAGCAAAACCTGAGTTTCCGGGAGAAGCGTGGGGACCCGGATCACGGGATTGATCAGGTATTTCTGGATCAGGAGGCCCAGGAGAAAAAGCAGCGGCATGCAAAAGACCAGGGAAAGATAAGGGTCAAGGCCATAGAGGGTGAAAAGCCAGAAGGTAACAAACATGCCTACCATAAGGAGCTCGCCATGGGCCAGGTTGATGATCTGCATGACACCCATGATCAAAGTCATTCCGATGCCGATCAGAGCATAAAGGCCCCCGATGAGGATGCCACTAATTAGCGTTTGGAGCAGCATTCCGAGAGCGGTCATAACAACCTCCAACGATCCCCGGGGCTGCCGAGAGCTCCGGGGATCGCATTTCCATCAGGTTCTTAAATCCTCAGCGTTTATCCTTCCATTTTGGTTGGGGATAGATGAATTTTATGGAAGCGGCCTCTGGAGGCCAGACGGTTTCATGCTTTCCGTTGATGACCTGGAGGACCAAAGTTGGTATTCTGTTCTGATTGGTGAATTTTTTATAATGGACGAACTTCACCGGCCCAAAGATCGTCGTCATGTTGGTTTCAGAGAGGGCCTTGTTCAAGTCCTCCTTAGATAGGGACTTCGTCCGCTCCAAGACGTCGCGGCAGACATAGGCTGCCGAGTAAGCCTCTGCGCCGTGGTAAGTGGGAGCCAAATTATATTTCTTAGAAAACTTATCAAAAAACTCCTGGGCTCCAGGGTATTTCACCTTGGGGCTCCAGAGGATCGCGGTCACCACCCCCTCGCCCAATTTCCCTACTCCCTTGACATATTCTGGCAAAGCGAAGCCAGCGGCTCCTCCGCAGAACAGCTTGGAATCGATGTCCAATTCGCCAGATTGGCGAGTGAGCAGGACCGCATCCATGATATAAGAAACCATGAAGATTACATCAGCCTGAGCTGATTTCACCAGGGTTAGCAGAGGTTTGAAGTCAGGAGCTCCGGCCTCGTAAGGCTCGAACATCAGAACCTTGATATTATTCTCCCCGCACCACTCCCTCATAGCCTTGGCTGTGCTCGTACCGAATAGGGTGTTCTCAAAAAGGATGACCATGGAAGCGGGTTTCACGTTCTTGAGCATGAAGTCCTGGAGGCCAGAGCAATATTCACTGGCGGGTTGGTTCAGGCGGAAAACGTTCTTCCATCCCTTCTGGGTGATGTCATCGGCCGCCCCGCTGGGTGAAAGGAAGGGCATACCATATTGAGCCGTGGTCCCGGCAATGGCAAAGACTTCCGAGCTGGAGTATCCCCCCATAATCATGGGAACCTTATCCCGGGTGATGAGCTTCTCGGTTACAGCTTTAGCTTTTTCCGGTTTCCCCTCGTCGTCTTCGAAATGGAATCTTAATTTTTTCCCTTTCAGAACCCCTGTGCGAATTCCTCCTTGGGCCAGGATTTCCTCCAGAGCCAACTTATACCCGTTATGGTGCTGCTCCCCGAACTTGGCATGGATGCCCGTGATGGCCAAAGGGATGCCGATGACCACCTCGTCCTGGGCTTCAACAGGCTGAGGGATTGCCCAAAGGATCAAGAAACCTGCGACCGCGAGCCATAAAAATCGTTTAACCATTTTTACCTCCTTGATAAGAATTACACGAAATTGAGTCAGAAAAGTTTTGGAACATTCCCTTCCTTACCAAAAACCCAAAAAAATTGCAAGAAAAAAGGGCCCGGGCTAACGCCCCAGCCTATTTTCGATGCCCAGAAGGAGAGAATTAAGAAGGATTGATTTCAACCTTTTTTTATACAGAGTGACATATATTCTTGCGCATATTTACAATAGCCTCATATGGTCTGTCATTCCGGGCTTGACCCGGAATCCAGTCTGCTTTCTGGATTCCCGCTTTCGCGGGAATGACCATTTATGCGCATTTATTTATGCCGCTATGTATAGTAGATCTTTTAAGGCTTTTTCATAGGCATGGTAGGCATCTTTACCGAAGAGCACAAAACGAACCAGTTGGATTTCCGGGTGATTTTTCAGATAATCCATGACTGTTCTTAGGGCAATGGGGGCAGCCTCTTCCAAGGGATATCCATAGGCGCCAGTGCTAATCGAGGGAAAGGCCACGCTTTTGAGCTTATTCTCGCTGGCCACCTCCAGGCTGCGCCGGTAGCAACTGGCCAATAGTTCAGGTGCTTTTTTCCCCGCAGAATGGTAAATGGGACCAACAGTGTGAATGACGTGCCTCGCTTTCAGGCTGTAGCCCTTGGTGATCTTCGCATCGCCAGTCTCGCACCCGCCTAAAGTTCGACATTCAGCCAGGAGTTGGGGACCGGCTGCGCGATGAATGGCCCCGTCAACCCCTCCTCCCCCAAGCAAGGAACGATTGGCTGCGTTGACGATGGCATCGGTATCCTGCTCAGTGATATCTCCCTGGATTAGTTCCAGAGTAGCTTTGCCAATCTTCGCTTCCATAGCTGCCTCCTTTACATCCAGCGAACCGCTGGCGGCTTGCGCTGCACCAATTTTCGGAAGGTAAGCTTAGGGTAGCCAACTGTGCAGCAGGTGAAGATCTTGTTGTTCTGCGGGATGTCTAATTCCTTGACGATCGACGGGTCCCGTTCCACAGCGGTAATGAAGTACCCAATGATGCAAGTTCCCAGAACCATGGCCTGCGCTTGGAACATAATGTGGGCCATAGCTAAATGGCAGTTCTGCGCTGAAGAGACGTTTTCAGCCGGGGCATGAATGATGATCAGGGCTGGGGCGTTGCGGAAGATGCGGTCTTTTCCCTCCAGATGGTATTCCCAATTCAACCGAAACCCACGCATATGCCCTTGCAGCCATGGGGGAGGGTTTACGCCTGGAGCACTTAACATTTTGTACAGGTTCCCGTAGAAAACTGCCGTTCTTTTAGCCAATTCACGGATGAGCTCCTTGTTCTGGATGACCAGAAACTCAAAGTTCTGGGAGTTATGGCCAGTAGGGGCGTATCGGCCAATATCGATCAATTCCTCTAAGGATTGCTTCGGAACCTCTTTGGCGGCGAATACGCGACAGCTCCTGCGGGAACGGAGGAAAGTAAAGATGGCTTCCGGAGAGATATTCAAGTCTTGGGGAAGGTCAACAAACTCCCTTCGGTCCAGATCTTCATGGTCAATAGCTTCCACCGAGCAAATGGCTAAGCAATGTCCACAGAGGTTACAATGCTCCTCGTCAACGACCTTGATCTTTCCGTTCTCGGCAATAAGAATAGATGGACATACCACCACACATTCTCCGCAGGAAATACATCTCTCAGCATCAATTGCAATTTTCCCCATGGCAGTTCCTTATATTTTTTGTAACAGATTAGCTTCTTGAAAAGACCCTTTTGCTGTTTCACTTCTGCTGTCATTCCCGTGAAACCTGTCCTCGCGAACGCGGGGAACGGGAATCCAGGCTTGTCCCTGCGAAAGCAGGGAACCATACCGAAGATTGTGGATTCCCCGCATCAGGTGCGGGGCAGGCTCTGCTTCCGCAGGAATGACAAATTTGTGTGGCCGCCTTATTCCATGGTTTTTCAAGGCGCTAAATTGATACTATTTTTTAAGATTTTGGGCGATCACTTCCTGAATTCTTTTTGAATAGGCCTCATCCCCAAATACCGCAATCCGCACTTTCACCATGGTGACATCCTTAGAGAGAGCTTCCAGGGCGATCTGGAAATCCCTCCCCTCATCGGTCTTGCCCTTGATCACCCGATTCTGGTCCAAATTGTCGATCGACTTCTCCACAGGCTTCATCTTCAATTCGCTGGCCGCAGCCAGAGAAGCATCCCAGGTTTTTTCCATCGGAGCGGCATAGGCTTGTTTCATTTCTCCCCGGATATACTCCGCTGTCCCTACCGCCACA
>JACRCA010000390.1 GCA_016234425.1 Deltaproteobacteria bacterium
GCGCCAGCGGCGGTCATCCGTTTCTGGATAGTCTTCTCGGTAATGGGATCCCCGGCTCTCGGTGCGCCTCAGCGCGCCATGGAGGACTAAGCGGGAGGTCGTGATCAGGTTGATCACTTCAATCACCTGCAGGACATCCTTGGCGTTTTGACAACCAATGGAGGTCTGTGCTTGCTCCGCAAGCGATTCGACTTCCCTCCGGGCCTGCTCCAGTTGTTCCCCCTTGCGGATGATGCCGGCCTTGGCGAACATAATCTCGGCCAATCGTTTCTTGAATTCTCGGGGAGATCTGGAGGAATTAGGGCTCCTTTCGCGCCAAAGAAGAATCTGTTTTTCTCTTTTTTGGATTATGCCCTTCTCGAAGGAGTGGGCTCTGGTCCTGCTGGCATATTGGCTGGCTTCACGGCCAGCCAGCGCCCCGAAGACTATGCATTCGGAGAGGGCGTTACCACCCATCCGGTTGGCCCCATGGAGCCCTCCGGTCACCTCCCCGGCAGCGAATAGCCCCGGAAGGTTGGTGCGGCTGGTCTCATCAATGACGACCCCACCCATAAAATGATGACAGACGGGCGCAATTTTGAGGGGCCGGTCTAGGCCTCGATATTTCTCCTGAAGAATCTTTTTATAATGGCGTAGCTGCCGGTTTTGGTGCCAGTCTTCTTCTGGCACTCGGGTGAGATCGATTTCCAGATAAGACCCGAACCCTCGACCCGCCAAGATCTCCCGAAACATGGCCTGACAAAGGGCATCTCGGGCTTTGACCGCCGCTAGACGCTCTTCGATTCCATATTTAACCAATATATTCTCGCCCTGGGCATTCCGGATGGGGGCGCTGTCAGCCAAGAAGGGCGGAACAATACAGCGGAAGATACCACCTTCCACCAGACCCAAGGGATAGAATTGGACAAATTCCATATCGCGCAGCAGGGCACCGGCTCTCGCGGCCAGGGCGAATCCATCGCCTGTTGTCCGTGCAGAATTGTCATGCAAAGGATACAAAACCCCTGCTCCCCCTGTGGCCAGGATAATGGCCCTGGCCGAAATAACGAGGAGGGCGTCCTGGCTGAAATCATAGGCCAGCACCCCGCAAACGGTATTGTTGACTTTGAGCAGATCGAGAGCCACCGTGTGGCTTATTGAGGTAATTCCCCTCTCAGTGGCCGCCTTTTGCAAAGGAGTTGTCATTTTCAGGCCATAAAATGGAGCATCCCCAAGGATGTAAAAATAAGGGTCTTCAAAGAGGAGGGGAACGCCGTATTCCTCCAAACTCCGCACCCGGTCGAAAGCCTGATCCACCAAAATCTGCAATAATTTTTGATCATTAAGAAACTTTCCCGCCATCAGGGTTTGGGTAAAATGCTCTTCCCGTGAGGCTACCGTATTGGCGACTCTGAATGCTCCAAAGCTTAGGGAAGTACAGGAGGACTTTCCTAAGGAGGTTTTATTCAAGAGTAAAACCTCTGCCCCAGCCCGTCGGGCTTCCAGAGCTGCTACTAATCCAGCTCCCCCACCACCAATCACGACCACTTCCGCTGTCAGTGTCTCAGTCCTCACGGCCTCGCCCCAGAAGGATTTAGGAGACTGAAAGGGCGGATTATCTTATGGAAAAAAGAAATCCCCTGCCTTGGGAGGATGGCCAGTCCTGCGAAAAATTCGGGGAAGAGTCAAAATTTTCCCTTGACAAGATTTCTAATTTTGAATATAAGCAAATCTAACGTTCGTTAGACTCAAATTAATACTCTCATTCGCTCGACCTGTCAATAAAAAATTGGCAAAAAGGAATAGGCAGATGCCGGGGGAAGTGGTCCGTTTAAGGGAAGCCCATCTATACAGGACGGCCCCAGGCCTTTTCAATAAATATGGCTATGCCTCCACTTCCATGAGGCAGATTTGCCGGGCCATAGGGATTCGGGAGAGCAGTCTTTACCATTACATTCGGAGCAAAGAAGACCTCCTCTATCATATCTGCGAGCGAAGCATGTTCTTGAGTTTAGAAGCGATTGAGCCCATCGTTCAATCGAACTGCAGACCTGAACTCAAGCTTAAGAAAATGATTGAGACCCACATCACCACCATCGCCGAAAATTCCAACGAGCACTCTACTATGCTCAAAGAGCTGCGATCTCTTAGTGCCAGCAATCAGCGAAAGATTATCAAGCTCAGAGATCGTTATGAAGCTCTGTTCCGGAAGGTGATCGCCGATTGCGTGAAAGAAAAAGTCTTCCGGGAAACGAATGTTAAAATCACCACTTTGGCTCTCTTGGGGATGATGAACTGGCTCATCCATTGGTATTCGCCGGATGGGCCGATGAAAAGTGAAGAGATCGCCAGAATATTTTCAGACTTATTCCTGAAAAGACCCAGGCGGTAAAATAGAGACCGTCTGCCAATCGGATTGAACTCTGGGACCGTTCCAACCGGGCAGGTGGGAAGGCTGAAGGGCCCGGGTTTTCGAAGAGAAGGAGGCCCCATGTCCTGGAATGATTATCCATCCGTAGAGGAGATTCACAGGCAATTCGATTGGGAAGAATTCTCCAGACGGCATTTGGACTGGGATCCCGGGGAAAGATTGAACATCGCCCACGAGGTTGTCGATCGGCATGCCAGAGATCCCCAAAAGGTGGCTCTTTTCTGCATTTCTCGGGAAGGGAAAGAGGAGAAGTACACCTATCGAGAGCTGAAAAAATTGACTTCCCAATTCGCCAATGTTTTGAGAGAGTTAGGAATCAAGAAGGGAGACGCCGTCGCCCGTTTACTGCCCAGAATCCCGGAGGCCTACATTACCCTATTCGGGACCTGGAAAGCCGGGGCCATTGATGTCCCCCTGTATACCGCTTTCGGGCCCGAGGCCATTGAATACCGGGTCCAGGACAGCGGGGCGAAGCTGCTCATTACTGATGCCGAGAATAGGGATAAATGGGTGGGAACCAGGGAAAGTTTGCCGGAAGTAAATGTGCTGGTCACATCCAGGGATCGAAGCTCAGGAATGCGCAGAGGCGATTTGAGCTTTTGGTCGGAAATGGACAAAGTTTCAAGAGAATTTGCCACCGTGGAAACCTCATCTGAGGACATTGCCATCCTGCAGTATACCTCCGGGACAACGGGTCTGCCCAAGGGGACGGCCATCCCCCACAAAGGGATCATCACCGTGCTTCCTTACCCGAAGTATTTGCTCGACGTGAAAGACGATGACATGTTCTGGGGTTATGCTGACCCAGCTTGGGTTTACGGTTCACTGACGGTAGGAAGCACCCTCCTGTGCCTCGGCCATTCTCTCCTGGTAGATGAAGGTCGGTTGGAAGCGAAGCGCTGGTATGAAATCATGGAAAGATGGGAGGTTACCAATTTTTCCGCAGCCCCAACGAGCTATCGTACCATCTTAGCGGCCGGAGAGGACCTGCCCAAGCATTATCAATTGAAAGTAGAGCGCTTCACCAGCGGGGGGGAATTTCTTAATGCCGAGGCCATGCTTTGGTTTGAGAGGAACTTGGGAGTTCCCATCGCTGACCAATACGGAATAACCGAGGTAGGTATGCTCCTGGGTAACTATCCCGGCATGAAGCTGAAACCGGGTTCCATGGGCAAACCCTTCCCGGGCTTTGAGATAAAGATCATGGATGAGGAAGGAAATGAAGCTGCCCCCAATCAGACCGGCTTGATTGTGGCCAAGAAAAACCCCTATTTTTTGAGCACTAATTACTGGAAGCAGCCGGAAAAATGGAACGAATCCTTCATTAAAGATCAATGGTTCAATACCGGCGACTTGGCCGCCAAAGACGAGGATGGCTATTTTTATTTCAAAGGAAGGTCGGATGATCTCATGTCCATCTCCGGCTATCGGGTAGGCCCAGCGGAGGTGGAGGGCTCATTGATGGAACACCCAGCCGTTTCCGAGGCAGCGGTCATCGGCAAACCAGATCCCATCCGAGGAGAGATCATCAAGGCCTTTATCGTGCTTAAGTCAGGTTTCCAGCCTTCAGATCGCCTAGCGGGGGAGATTCAGGAAAGCGTGAAGCAAAGATTGTCCAAGCATTCCTTCCCCCGGCAGATTGAGTTTCTATCGGAATTGCCCAAGACGGCCAGCGGGAAGATCATGAGAAGGGAGTTGCGAAAAAGGCTATAAAAGCATTCAGAGGAGCAAAGTATCTGGGGAAAGGGGAAAATGGCCTTACTGAGAACTATTGGATTGACCAAGGACTTCGGGGCACTTAGGGCGCTAGATCAGGTTGACTTGGAAGTGCAAGAAGGAACTTTGCATTCTGTGGTGGGTCCAAATGGCGCGGGAAAGACCACCTTATTTAACTTGATTTCCGGTTTTATCAAGCCGACTGAGGGCAAAGTGGAGTTCAATAATAGAGAAATAACCCATTTGCCCCCTCACCAGATGGCCCATCTGGGCATCAGGCGATCCTTCCAGATCATTACCCTTTTCCCGGAGTTGACGGCCCTGGAAAACGTCAGGCTGGCCATCCAGGCAAGAGGGAAGGAAAGATTCAGCTTATTCAAAAAAGCCTCTGACTTGAGGGAGTGCCTGGCTCAATCTCATGAAATCTTGAGGACGCTGGGTCTGGCTGAAAAAGCCGAGCATAAGGCCTGCGAGCTTTCCCACGGAGAGCAGCGTCTCTTAGACATCGGCGTGGCCATGGCCGGCGAAGGAATACTTCTGTTGTTAGACGAACCCACCAGCGGACTGGCCCACGATGAAATCCCCATGATGGCCGAGACCATAAAGAGGCTGACGCCAAAGCACACAGTTGTGCTCATTGAGCATCGGGTGGATATGGTTCTATCCATTTCGGATACCATTACGGTTATAGATTTTGGCAGGGTCATCGCCCAAGGCCCTCCGGAGGTGATTCAGAATAGCGAAGAGGTGAGCAGAGCGTATTTGGGGGTGCGGTGATGCTGGAGCTGGATCAGGTTCACGCCTATTACGGGAAAAGTCACATTCTCCACGGGGTTAGCCTCAAAGTGAATAAAGGGGAGCTGGTTACCCTATTAGGACGGAACGGTGCCGGCAAGACAACCACCTTGAAGAGTATCATGGGATTGGTATCAGTACGTTCAGGGTCCATCTATTATAAAGGTGAGAACATACTGGGAAAAGAAACGCACGAAATTTTCAGACATGGGATAGGGTATGTGCCCCAGGGACGCCGTATTTTCAGCAACCTAAGCGTAGCTGAGAACCTGAAATTGCCTTCCCTTCGCCAAGATGGGGAGAAGCTAGAATGGGTATTGAATATTTTCCC
>JACRCA010000387.1 GCA_016234425.1 Deltaproteobacteria bacterium
AAGGGTATTGATCTGGCCCGCTTCACGGATCTCTTTCTCCAACAGCCTTCCGTCGATCGTGGAAGTGGAGGGGGTTTCGTAGCCTTTCAAAGATACTCTGTTGTGCAGCAGAGGACGAAAAATTTCTGGGGCTTTCAAGCTTACTGTTTCATTCAGGACTGGCAATACGGCAATGGAGCGGAGGGGGCGCGCCTTGTAATCGGGTACCAGAGAATGATGAGGCCGCCCCGCACAACTGACCGTCAACAGCGTCAAGGTTAGAAAAGAAATCATGATAAATGTTTTTCTCTTTCCCATCTCGCAATCCTTTCCTCGTGCCTTCATCATTGGTTCACCGAGGAGTCACACTGACCTCGATGGTATTCCATGTGCTACTGATCACCTGCACTACGAATTCTTTGAAGCTTTTCTGGCTGATCTCTTCAGAAAGGGATTGAGCGCTACCTTTGATATCCACGTCCATTTTCGCTACATTGCCCGAGAAGCTGCGTTCATAGATCCTCTCCACGCCTCTGACCTGTCCCTGGAGCAGATTCTTGAATTTGCGCAGGTCTTCATGACTGGATAGGCCAGTTACGGTGAGCTGAACAAGAGTTGTGCCCCCCACGCGTTTTTGGAAATTTTTGATGATGTCATCCATCATTTTATCAGAAATCTTGGCACTGGCCTTTTTCAAGGCTTCTGTGCCTCCGGTCACTTCGTCAATATGCACGGCGGCGGCATGCTCAGACCCAGAAGAAAGAACTCTGGCGTTGTCTATCTGGATCGCCCTCAGGGATATGTTGGCCTGCACAGATTTCATCGAAGTCCCGGCTATGCTGCCTGCCGACTTGGCCAGAGCTTTACCCACGATGACAACTTCCGCATCGGCCTGTTTTCCCAAGGTTACAGCGGCTTGATTGCTCAAGTCCACCACCTGAAATGCCGGGGCCACCTTGATGTCTCTTGATTGGGCGATATGATCCACGAAGTCAAATCCCTTCTCCCGAAAGCGGTCCATGATCGTGTTTTCCGCTATGGTAAGGTCTATCTGTTCACCCCGATGATAACTCCACCAGTAAGTGTAATATTGTTTGCCGATGTTCTGTTCGGCAATCAGAATCATGATCCTGGGTTTGCCCACTTGGCCAAGGAGAATTCCCAAGGCTTGCAGGTCTTTCTGCAGGTCACCCATAGCCACCGTAGCCTGAATGGTCACCTGGTGGAGGTTGGGGCCCGGGGTTTCGCTGAGAATTCTGTAATTCTGGATGTAACCCCGGGTTTGAGTGTAAATGCGGTCATTCAAAGTCTGGAAATTTTGGACCAGGGTTTCGGAAGAGACCATTGTGCCCACCGCCTGCTCGACAGCTTTGCGCAAGGCATCGTTAATGGCATTGTCTCTGGCGATGGCCCGATCTTCCCCGATGACCACTCCCACACCCTCCGCCGTAATGACCTGCTGACCGGAAACTCCGACGCTCCAGCTTAACAGCATGAGAGCTGTAAAGAGCCCGATGAAAGCATCCTTTCGCAAAAGGCCCACCCCTTTCTTAGAAGAACCGCAGCTCATCTTTGAGCTTACGGATAATCAGGAGGGCATCGGCCCCGGATACGATGCCATTCGGGGCAAACTCTCCAGTGGTTAAATCTTTCGCTTCCATGACTCCTCGAGAGGTCATTACCATAATAGCGTTGAAAGAGGGATGATCACTGCGCAAATCTGGGAAGGGAGACTTTTGGCCGACAAACTTTGTGGCCAGTTTCTCGTCGCCACTCACCTTAATCAGAATATCTTCGATCATCATGGCATAGGCTGCGCGGTTAATTTTGTCATTGGGATAAAACTTATGGTCCGGGGATGGTTCCAGCCCCCTGACCCCCAAGCGCATCGCGGTCTCAATGTCGGTTCGCAGGACATGAGTTTGAATATCCATGGCTGGCTCTGCCTTGACGATTCGCTCCGCTTCGAATCTTTTCACTGGAGCTTGAAAGCTGGTATCGAAACGTCGGGGAGTCCTTTTTTCATAGAGCTTCTCCAAAAGCAATTCCTGAATAAAGAGAGCGGCTACATCTGCCCGGGTAATTTCCTCGATGAGGGCGATTTTTTTGCCGATCATCGACCCAGGGGCTGCCCGCTGAATTTTCTGCACAATTTTCCATTCGCCGTCCGCCTCGATTAAGTACTTGTCGTTGAGGTCCAGGACCTTCTTGAACATTTCTCCGGCCTTGTCAAAATTGAAGGCGAACTTTTGGGCTTTCCCCATGTAGTAATAGGCTGCGGAAGATTTCGGGTTCACTTTAAGGGCTGCTTTGAACTCATCCTCCGCTTTATCGAGCCATTTTTCCTTCCTTTCCATGGAGTAAAGCCGGATCATTCCAACGTGGGCAGTTACCTTATCATCCGGCTTCTCGGCCAGTCCTTTGGCCTTCTTCATGTTCTCGTAGGCCTTCTCAAAATTGTTTTGATAGCCGAAGACGAGGCCTAAGCCAACGTAAGCAGGGGAATACTTCCTGTCGAGCTGGAGGGCCAGTTCAAATTCCCGCTGCGCTCCGGGATAATCTCCTTTATCGAGTAACTTGTTGCCGGAGAAGACATGATGTTCCGGAGTATCCAGGGCCGCCTCTGGCTTTCGGGGAGGTTTGGCGCAAGAAGTCATCATCGCCCCAAAAGCGACCACGATAAAAATCACCATGAAAACCCACAATTTTCCTCGCCGATCCATAAAAACCTCCTTGAAAAATTAATGAGGACGCAGATTTTTGCAGAGGATCACAAAAAATAAATTTTGAAAATCCAAGTTTACCCTGTTAAATAGTAAACATCTAACAGGGTGAATCTGCCTCCTAGAATATTTTAAAAAATCAATCCACTACTACCAGCACCCGGCACTGCTCCAAAAAGCTCAAATTTTTCGACACGTCCCTTAAACCTTGGGCATCGGCGTTGCTAATGACCAAATCACTGCTCCCAGCTCCCGTGACTTTCACTGCTTTGACAGTGAGGGGATTATTGGCCACTCGATCATTTTTCTTGGCGTCTTCCAGGTCTTTGACATAGCCCAAGATTCCGAATTTAGTCGCCCATTCCTGGGAAACAAATGCAGACCCATAGACTTCCCTTCCATCTTCGTCAAGCACCTTAGGGGACATGGCCGGGCGCAGGTTCAGTCCGCGGGAATCAAAGAGTACTCCAGTGTAAACTGGACTGCCTGCTTTGGGGACGGCTTGGGTGCCAAAAGAGGTAGGAGGAAGCAAGGTCTGAGTTAGTGGGCCAGCCATGGGAACCTCCACAGTCACTTCCACCGCCCCATCCGACATGTATCTGGTGTTCACAACCCGAGCACCCTGTACAATTCCCTGGACCTGGGTTCGGATAACATCGCTCTCGGTCATGGCATTCACCACTAACGTTTGGGAATCAATGCGCACCCCCTTTACGGTCTCCAGAATATTCCTTAAGGCATCTGCCTTGGCGGCCCGCTCCGCTCCAAGCCTGGCCGCAGCAATATTCGGGGCCTGAGGATTGGGGGCTCCGCTTCCGGTGGCCCGAATCGCTTGGGATGCCCAATTTATTTCTCCGTTTCCAATCGGCTGGATCAAGGGCTGTTGGGACCAAGAGGGAGAAACAAAGGCCATAAAAAATAATACTCCAATAAAGGCTTGGGTCCTCCATCTTCTTTTTCTCATCTTAACCTCCTCTATAATAAATATTTCTCTTTTGCCATGAAACCAACTATTTATCGACCTAAGATTTAAAATCCTTCATTTATGCTATTTTAATCGATCAGTTCGATTTGTCAAGGTGAAATGGAGCTGACCGTCAAATAAATGAGAAAAGCAAAAAACGAGCCTTCTTTTGGTGGGCTTTTTTCAAAAAAGTCCAGGTCTAATGGCAATCAAAATTCTTCTAACTCTTTGAGAGCAAAGGAATATCAAAAAGCTCTTCCTCCTTGGCTAAAGAAATCCAATAAAAATCGAGGGGTTTGATCTAAGAAAATGGCCTTTTTTCAACACATTTTGTCTAACAAATGATACGGCCGGCGGGAAATGAAGCTATTTAAGGAATCTTTCTATGCCCTCGGCGATACCTTGAAAGCTTTGCCAATTCGCTGGAAACCAATTGATCTCTGGGTCAGCTTTAAACCAGGTGATCTGGCGTTTGGCATACCGCCGAGTATCCCGCTTGATCAAGCGAACCGCCTCATTGATCTTTATATCCCCAGAGAGGTAAGAGATGATATATTTGTAGCCCAGGGATTGTAAAGATTTTAGATTTGGAGCGTAGCCTCGGTTCAGTAAGGACCGCACTTCCTCCACCCATCCCATCTCCATCATTTTCTCCAACCTTATTTCAATCCGCCTGTATAACTCATCCCTCTCACATTGGAGCCCAACCTTCAATACTTCATAGGGTGCTTCCAGAAAGCCGTGTCCTTTTTGAAAATAGGAGATCGGTTTTTGAGTAAAGTGGTATACTTCCAAGGCCCGGATAATTCTGAATTTATCATTTGGATGAATCCGCGAGGCAGCTTCAGGGTCCACCTTTTGAAGCTCCTGGTGCAGGGATTCGCTTCCATTCATTTCAGCCCTCTTATAAAGCGCCAGACGTAATTCCGAGTTGCCGGCCGGGCCCCGGAAGAGGCCACGAGTCAGAACTTTCAGGTACAGACCTGTGCCGCCAACAACGAAAATGGGGGTCTTTCGTCTATGGAGCTCATGAATAACAGCATCAGCATGCTGGCGAAATAACCCCGCACTGTATTCTTGGTCAGGATGAAGAATATCCACCAAATGATGGACAACCAATCGCCGGTTTTCCACCGAGGGTTTGGCTGTGCCGATATCCAGACCTCGGTATACCTGCATTGAATCCGCATTGATAATTTCCCCTCCAAAATACTTCGCCAGTTCCAAAGCCAGGGAAGACTTTCCGGATGCTGTGGGGCCAACAATGGCCACGAATTTTGGCTTTTCCATTTCCTTAATATTGGCCACAGAGGACACTGAGAACACAGAGATTGAAAAATCAATTGTCAGTAAAATTCCTATTTAATTGTTCATTGCGGCTGCGCCACCCTCGAACCATGAAAATTCAAGTGATTCCCCTCCCCCTTTGATGGGGGACGGCTTGCCCTGTGGAGTAAGTTCCCCTACCCCACAGGGTGAAGGTGGGGGTGAAACGATTAAAGTTCCCCCTCCCTTTCCTCCCCTCCCGCCAGGGGAGGGGAAATATTTATTTGATATTTTCTATGTAATTCCTCATTTTGATTTTTGGGTTTAATTTCTAATTTAAACTCAGCGATCTCTGCGTTCTCTGCGGTGAATCTATTTTATTTTCTCCCGAACATCTTCTCCAGCTCAGAAAGGGTAATCTTCAGCAAGGTTGGTCGGCCATGGGGGCAGCGGGAAGGGAAAGAACATTTTTGCAATTCAGCCAGAAGTTCTTTAGCTTCTTCCGGGCTCATGGGTTGAGAAGCCTGAATAGCCCCCCGGCAAGCCATCATTTGCAGGAGGGAATCAAAAGAGCTCTGGAGGTCTATATTCTTCCCCCAGGAGGAAATTTGTTGAATCATCTCTTTCAACGTCCGAATGGGTTCCCGGGCGCTCAAAATTTGAGGAACGGATTTTACCCAGAAAGTTCTATCCCCACAGGGCTCGACTTCAAAACCCATTTTTCCCAGCTCCAGAAGGTGCTCTTCGGTCGCCTTAGCTTCCGGAAAAGATAACTCGATCATTTCGGGAAAAAGGAGCGGTTGACCCTGAATCGATCCCGCAGAAAACTCTTCCAGAATCCTTTCTAAGAGCACTCGTTCGTGGGCGGCATGCTGATCAATAAGGATTAGACCATCGAAAGATTCGAACAAGAGATAGGTTTTATCAACCTGTCCTAAAAAAGGAGCTTGAGGAGTAGGTTTTAACCCACTTGGCGGGCTGGCAAATTGTATGGCCTCCTGGGGTTTAAAGTGATATGGCTTCTCTAAATCCGTTTTCATGTAGACCCCAGGAATTTCCTTCAATTCTGGAAATTTTCCCCGCCCCTTCTGCAACCAGGGGGTTCTTTCCAGGACCTCCCGGACACTGGAAACGACCCTGCGATAGACAGCTTCTGAGTCGGCGAATTTGACTTCCCATTTGCTCGGATGAACATTGACGTCCACCTCAGAAGGAGGAAGATTAACGAACAATACGACTACAGGGTACCGGTCTTTAGGGAGGAGATTCCGGTAGGCTTCCATCACAGCATGGGAGAGCAAGCGATCCCGCACGGGCCTCCGGTTGACAAAGAGGTAAATTCCGCGGGCGTTTGGACGATTAAGCCCAGGTTCCCCGGCATACCCTTCGACTTCAATCTCTTTGCTTCGCGATTGGAAGAAATACATATTTTCTCCCGCTTCTTGGCCGAGTGCCTCGGCCAGGCGAGAGGAAAGGTCTTGCCGCACCGGATAATTAGCCAGGAGCTTCCCGTCGTGATAAAGTTGAAAATGTGTCTGGGAATTGGCCAAGGCGATCTTGGCTATTACCTCTCCGATGTGGCTTAATTCGGTCCCTTGAGTTTTCAAAAATTTGAGGCGTGCGGGGATGTTGTAGAAAAGGTCGCGCACCTGTACGGAGGTACCCAGAGGGCAGCCCGTTGCTTCTGGTCCTTGGATAAGCCCTCCTTCTATTTTTATTTCCACCCCTGCCAGCTCACCCTCTTTTCGGGTAACCATCTTCATCTTCGAAACTGCGGCAATGGAGGAAAGGGCCTCTCCGCGAAAGCCAAAAGTATGGATGGCGAATAGATCCTCTTCTTTTTCGATCTTACTCGTGGAGTAGCGTTGCAGGGCTAAAAGCGCATCCTCGGGGGTCATTCCTTCTCCGTCATCTATCACGCGGATCAGTTTTCTCCCCCCAGCCTGAACCTCTATCCTGATATTCTTGCTCCCAGCATCCAGAGCATTTTCTGTCAATTCTTTCACGACCGATGCTGGCCGCTCCACAACTTCGCCGGCAGCGATTTTGGAAACGACTTCCGGAGGTAATGCTTTAATTTTGCCCATATAATCTGCCTTTCTTTTTCCCGCCTGCCACCTTAAGCGATAGGCCCTTTCTCGATATCAGTATAAATAAGAATAGAAAGTCTGAAAAGAATTTTTTACTTTCCATCCGCCACTTTTTCGGCTATTTTATAAACACTTCTCCTGAGAAGGTGAAACGATGAATTTTTGGGCTGACCAGCGGCTTGTGGTGACAGGGGGATCGGGCTTCCTCGGTTCTCATCTGGTGAAGCAATTAAAAGATCGAGGGGCAGTAGACGTCTTTGTCCCGAAAAGCTCTGAATACAATCTCACCAAAGAAGAGGCCATCATCCGGCTCGTTGGGGAAACAAAACCCGATGTCATCATTCATTTGGCTGCAGTGGTAGGAGGGATCGGAGCTAACCGGGAAAAACCCGGACGTTTCTTTTATGAAAACCTGATCATGGGAGCTCTGCTCGTGGAGCAGGCCAGGCTCTTCAGAGTCAAAAAATTTGTGGCCATCGGGACTATCTGCTCCTACCCTAAATTCACTCCTGTGCCCTTTAAGGAAGAAAATCTCTGGGATGGCTACCCTGAAGAAACAAACGCACCCTACGGCTTAGCGAAAAAAATGTTGCTTGTCCTATCTCAGGCCTACCGCCAGCAGTATGGTTTTAATTCTATCTTTCTATTGCCGGTGAACCTCTATGGCCCTGGAGACAACTTTGACCCGCAATCCTCTCATGTCATCCCGGCCCTCATTAAAAAATGTCTGGATGCTGAAAAGAGCCACGAAGAAGAGATCGTAGTTTGGGGCACAGGGAAGGCAACTCGAGAATTTTTGTATGTAGAGGATGCTGCCGAGGCCATCCTCCTGGCTACCGAGAAATACAATAAGGGAGATCCCGTCAATATCGGAGCTGGGTTTGAGATTTCCATAAAAGAACTTGCCGAATTGATAATGGAACTGACAGGTTTTCAGGGTCGAATCGTCTGGGACCCGACCAAACCAGATGGCCAACCCCGGAGGATGGTGGATACGACAAGGGCCTATCAGGAGTTCGGGTTTAAGGCCAGGACAAATTTCCGGGAAGGGTTGAAGAAAACGATCGAGTGGTATAAGGAGAGGATAAGAAATTTGTGATGACGTAATCCTGAGCTTCCTTTTGGGTCCTGGGAGTCCCAATTAAAATCCTTTCTTCTTCCTTTTCCGAATTGTTTCAATCATCCGAGAAGCGATCTCAAATGCCTCTTGGGCCATATTTAAAGCCCTTTTTGCTTTTGATTGATCGTAAATCTCTCGAGGCGTCTTTAGAGCAACTTCATCCCCATAACTGGCAAGGACATGTTCTTTAACCCCAAATTTTTCAGTTAATTCAGCCAGCCTCTCCAGCCTCCTTTTTTGCTCATCCTTCAGTTTCATTGATCTTAACTCCAGAATCGTTCCTGCGAGATCATGAGTCTTCGCTACGGGTCCGAACAGCCCGATCACGGCTTTGGCTGAATTTTCCATTGAAAGCTGCGCACTCAAGGCAGCCTTGCTCCAGCGGCTATGGTCGTATTCGAAGATTGCATCTTCCATATGTTCGCGAGCCAGTTTCTCTCTATATTTTGCATCTTCAAGTGGTGTCATTTCTGCCACTCAATTTCCCATTCCCCCGGTTTCGGAGGTGTCTCCCACTCCCACAGCCACCCTCCCTTTTTCCTGTTCCTATGTAAGCCAGATTTTTTTATGATTTCCATGATTTCTTGCATCTTTGGTGTTAGATATCTCTCTTTTTCGAAAAGGATGACCCCATCCAAGGCTATATCGAGGTAGATGGGCCTTAGACTCTTTTCAAATTCATCTCTTGTGCGGATAATGGGGGAAACTGATCGGACCCCTTTATTAAAAAGGAGATCGCGGATGAACATTGTTCGATCAACAGGGTTTTCAGGTACC
>JACRCA010000041.1 GCA_016234425.1 Deltaproteobacteria bacterium
AGGAGTAGGTTCCAAACCACCTTAAGCTGCTCTGGTAAAGAGCCAGGGTAGTGAGCGTTAAGGAAAAAAGGCATGGCAGAAGACTGTGTCAGGTGAGGTTCAGGGAGACGAGCGCAAGCGAACCATTGATGAGGTGTGGAAAACAAAAGGATGACGTCGAAACTGGGGGGCTTTCACTACTCCAGGAAAAGTCCAGGGGTAACCTGCTTACTGCCTGGGCGGCGTCCGGCATAAAGGTGGCGTGAACCTGAACCGGGCTCTTGTGTGGAACGTGGGAACCTGTCGTCCCGATGATAATGGAGGATGGGACGTTGCTGAGTAGGTGGAATTTCTTTTCTAATAGGTAATGCAAATCAGAGAAATGGGGATGTGAATGATAAAAGAACCTGGACAGCTCTTGGAAAGGCAAGGGCATCTTTCCTATTCGAAATCCGAGAATCGTTTCGGAGATCTGTACCTAATTCAGAGGATATGAGGAGAGATATAGGGTTTCCGATTAGGCAAAATTATAGAAGATGGGAGGCAGGTTCCGAATTGACTTATAAATAGTGTCAAGGGCGAAGTTATTTCCCCACTCAGCTGGAGGCTTGCCACATTGACTCACTCTATCGAACCGCCGTATAGGTGACTCGTACGTACGGTGGTGTGGGAGGAGAGGTGCCGTGAGGCACCTCCCTATCCCGATTTGAAGCAATTGAAAAAAGCCAAAATCTGGAGTATCATGGAGTTTATAGGAGGACACCGAAACATGCTAGGTAAAGCAGATATTCTCAGGCTAACCGTCTCTGAACGGATTCAGCTCGTTCAGGATATCTGGGACAGCATTGCCGAAGTGCCCGACTCTGTCCCCCTGACGGATGAGCAGAAAGCTGAGCTCGACCGACGACTTGATGCCTATCACAGAGATCCGAAGGCCGGCTCGCCGTGGTCTGTTGTGCGTGAGCGATTCAAGACTAGAGCATGACTCGCGAGCTTATCATCCGCCCGGAGGCGGAAGCTGATTTAGCCGAAGCGTTCGAGTGGTACGAAGCCCGCGTCCCTGGGCTCGGGTTGGAGTTCATCCGGGCGGTGGATAGCCTCCTCAATTCGATCCTTCGTAATCCCTTAGCTTATCCCGTCGTGTATAAGACCGTCCGGCGCGCACTCGCGCGAAGATTCCCCTATGAGGCTTTTTTTGTGGTTGAACCAGAAACCGTTGTTCTTCTCGCTGTATTCCATGCCAAGCGTAATCCCCAGCGCTGGCAAGAAAGAATCTAAGGGGCTTCGAACAAATCGTTCCAGCGGACGGCTAATAGCCGCCGAACTTGCCCGTGTGATATGCTCTCTTTCAATCGAAAATCATCATCCTTGCTGATGACTAATCTCCACACTTTGTAGGTGCTATCGCCATCATAGCTAATCTAACACTGTGTTCTAACCCAGATTTTATAAAAGAAGATGCCTATTCCATGCGAAATTTATAGTCCCTCCTTCCGGCGATAAAGGCAAAAGTTTCGATAACTGCTGTAAATCAGCTCCTTTTAGTCCATTAAAAAACTGCAGTATCATTTTCATATATTCAATTTTATCCAGCCCAAATGGAGAATAAATCTTTCATAAAAGTGGATGTGTCAGAGCTAATCTAAAACCCAGCTTGTTAATTATCAGTCCAAATATTGGTCATTGCATTTTAATCTAAGCCGGAAGGAATGGAGGGATAAAAAATGACCGCGAAGGAGATTCTATATTTTGACCGGCCGGGGCCGAAAAACACCCTGGAGGTTGTGAAAGCAGTTAAAGATGGAGTTAAAGAACTGGGGATTGAGTACATTGTGATTGCTTCTAACACCGGAAAGACGACCCTGAAATTCTGGGAGGCCCTAAAAGGCACAGGGGTGAAGTTAGTATCCGTGGCCGAGCACGCCGGGTATGACGGAGGGGATGAAATCCCACTAAGCCAGGAGAAAAAGAGAGAGCTGGAGAGAAAAGGGATTGAAGTGCTGGTCTGCTCACATGCCCTCAGCGGAGTGGGTCGGTCAATCACTCAGAAATTTGGCGGCATCAGCCATGTGGAGATTATTGCCCATACCTTAAGGCTATTCGGAGGAGAAGGAATAAAAGTGGCGGTGGAAGTATCTATCATGGCAGCGGATGCCGGGCTTATCCCGACAGACAGGGAAATCATAGCGGTGGCGGGCAGCGGCAGCGGTGCTGACTCAGCCATTGTCCTGAAGGCAGCCCACATGAACAATTTCTTCGACCTGGAGATTCGAGAAATCATCGCCAAGCCAAGACAGAGGAGAAAAAAGTGACGACCCGCCAGGGTCAACAAGCAAGCATATCCTGTTCATTGGCCGAATACTGTTATCCGGTCATAATTTTATTCCTTTGACAAAAACCATCTCCCTGCATAAACTTATTTATCAAATCGCCCGCTCTGAAAGAAATGATCTGGCGATTATCTTATGAGAGGAGGGGAAAATGATGAAAAAGGTTTTTATGGTTATCATTTTGATTGGCCCTCTCCTTCTGTATGGCCTGCCAGCCGGGGATTCCCAGTCCTTGGCCTACACTGGGGAGGGGCAGAAAACCTTGATTCTCAAATCAGGGTCTGAGGGGCAGTTTACTGATGCCATGAGTTTGGCGGGCGCGCGATTTGCCGAGCGGATGAAGCAGCGAACCAACGGAAAGATTCAGATTACCCATTATGCCGCCTCACAACTGGGCACCTGGCGTCAAATGTTAGAGTCCATTAAAGGCGGAGCCATGGCCATGATGGTATCGGGCCTCACCGGAGCTCCCATTTACGACGCCATAAATCTTCCTTACATTTTCCGGGACCTGGATCACGCGGATAAGGTTATCAATGGGCCAATCGGAGCGGAATTGGCCCGCAAGCAAGTGGAGAAAACCGGGATTCGCATCTTCAGTTGGGTCTACCGGGGCTATCGCCATGGCACTTTCACCAAGGTGGCGGTTCGTACTCCAGCGGACATGAAAGGGATGAAGTTCCGCGTGCCTGAAACCCCAGTGTATCTGGAAACCTGGAGAGCTGTCGGAGCTCGCCCCACTCCCATGGCCTGGGCAGAAGTGTACACCGGCTTGCAACAAGGGACCATCGATGGCCAAGAGAATCCCCTGGATATTATTATTTCGGCAAGCCTCTTCGAGGTACAGAAGTACTTGGTGTTAACGGGCCATGTGCTCCCGCCCGGTTGGGCCCAGATGAGTGATAAAGTCTGGCAGGAGCTGACCCCCGAGACCCAAAAGGTATGGTTGGAAACCTGGAACGAGGTGGCGGGAGAGGTGCGGGAAGAGCTTCTTAAACAAGAATCCAAGTACCTCGAGACCTGGAAGGCTAAAGGAGGGGTAACCATCGAGCCCAATGTGGCCGCCTTCCGGGAAGCCACCAAAGACGTCTGGAAAAAGTTTGCCCCCAAAGCATGGGGAGAAGGAGTATACGAGAAGCTTCAGGACGTGCGGTAAGAGAATATGAAATCGGATCTGTTGCCCTTGGAAGGGATGCGGGTGATTGATTTGGCCACCTTCATCGCCGCCCCTTTTTGTGCCGCTTTGTTGGGAGATTTTGGGGCGGAGGTGATCAAAGTGGAAATGCCGGGCCAAGGAGACCCCCTGAGAAAGATGGGCAAAATGGGGGATGGGAACTCCCTCTCCCCTGCCCCTTCCATCCCCGGGCAGGATAATGAATCGATTTATTGCGGCCTCTTGGGCCTTTCCCGAGAGGAACTGAAAGACCTTCACCAAAGAAAAATCATTTAAGATAGAAACCACGCTGAGTCTTCCAGAGGGAGACCATGATGGCAAAGCTTCCATCTCGATTCTCGGAAGGCCTCACAGCCATATTTGAGCTCATTTCTTCTGTCTGCCTGGCCATTTTGACTGCCCTCGTCATCGCCCAAGTCGTTCTTCGCTATGTTTTTAATGCTCCTCTCACCTGGTCGGAAGAATTGGCCCGAATCTTGTTTATTTACCTTACTTTTATGGGGATCGTGGCCGCCTATGGCCGTCGAAGGCACATGTTCGTCGATTCGCTGATTGCCCTCCTTCCTCCGGTGATTATAAAAATTCTCCATTCTTCGGTCCTAGTGGTGGCCTCCACCTTCTTGGTGGTTGTTTCGATTATCACGGCTCGATCTATGGCGGAGCTTTTTCGGATGGAACTCACCACTCCGGTTCTCGAGCTTTCCATGGCCCTGGTCTACTTGAGTATTCCTGTGGGTGCGTCCGCCCTCATGGCCCAGATGCTGATCCACCTTCTGGCCAGAAAGGAGGAGTGAATGATTCTCCTTTTTGGTCTCATGGTGCTATTCATCCTTCTGGGGATGGAGGTGGGCACTGCCATGGGACTTAGTGGGATGATTTATATCCTGCTTTCCTGGCTGGGCCCCTCTCCCATTCCTCTTTCCATCATCCCTCAGAATTTTCTATACGGAGTTGATTCTTTCCCCCTTTTAGCCGTCCCCCTTTTCATGCTGGCGGGAGAACTGATGGAGAAGGGAGGAGTGACCGAGCGCCTCGTGCGTTTTTCCAGGGCCGCTGTGGGACACATCACTGGAGGTTTGGCCAACGTCTCGGTAGTAGCCAATATGATCATGGCGGGGATGTCTGGTTCCTCAGTGGCCGATGCTACCGCTACAGGATCGGTTCTCATCCCAGCGATGAAAAAAGCGAAATATCCCCCCGAGATGGCTGCGGCCGTCATCGCCTCCTCAGCCACCATCGGGCCGATTATTCCACCGAGCATTCCCTTTGTGTTAATCGGTAGTATGACCGGCACGAGCATCGGTCGGTTGTTCTTGGGTGGAGCCGTTCCCGGCTTCGTGATGGGGGCCATGCTTCTCATCGCCACCTACCTCATCGCCCGGCGGAGGGGAATGGTGAAAGAATCGGAATTCAAAGGAAAGGAACTTCTCCACAGCACCCGAGACGCTGTCCTGGCCCTTCTGATGCCTGCCGTCGTCCTCGGAACTATGGTCTTTGGCATCGCCACCCCCACGGAGGCAGCAGGCATGGCTGTGGCCTATGCCCTCTTCCTGGGGGGAGTCGTTTACCGGGAGCTTACCCTATCCTCTTTGTTGAAAGTGCTGAAAACCAGTGCCGTTACTACTGCGTCCATTACCTTCACCATCGCCGGAGCCAGCGTGATTGGTTGGGTAGCTACCGCTGAGCAACTTGGGCCTAAACTGGCTCAGGCCTTTCTGGCAATTACCGATAACCCCTTCCTGATCATGTTGATAATCAATGGGATGGTCCTGCTCCTGGGTTTCCCGTTGGAGCCCATTCCTTTAATCATGATGTTGATTCCTATTCTCCACCCGACGATCAAACAACTAGGGATTGACCCGGTTTATTTCACCGTGGTTTTTACCATAAACATTCAACTGGCCTTGTTGACTCCTCCGGTGGGAGCCAACCTTTTTGTCGTCACGGCCATTTCCGAATCATCCATATTGAAGGTTTCCCGGGCATTGATGCCCTATCTGCTGGCTCTTCTAATAGCTCTGCTGATTGTGATCTACTGGCCGCCCTTAACCCTTTGGCTTCCCAGGCTATTAATGGGGTAATACTTCGGCGAACTTTAATCATTCTTCATGAACCAGGGGAAGTTGTTAAATGCCGATGGCGCAGAGTGAAGCGGATAAATTGGTCCGCCGGTCCAAGCTTTTCGTTCCCGTGAACCGAGAAAAGTTCGTGGCCAAGGCCTGGACCAGGGGCGCCGATTGTATCATCCTCGATCTCGAGGATGCCATTGCCCCGGCGGATAAAGATTCTGCAAGGAAGATGGTCAAGGAGGTCATACCAATCGTAAGTAAGGGGGGAGCGGAAATCGAGGTGCGCATCAACCGGGAGTTCGAAGCTGAAGACCTCGAAGCCGTGGTGGTTCCCGGTCTCCATGTGGTGATGATCCCCAAATGCGAGTCGGCTGAAGAGATTCAGCGCCTCGACCAGATGGTCACCCAGCTCGAGAAGGAACGCGACCTTTCTGTGGGAAAGATCCACTTTGACCTGATCATTGAGACGGCCCTCGGCGTAGTCAACGTGGAGAGCATTGCCAAGGCCAGCCCCCGCATCGTACAGATCAACATTGGCCAAGGGGACCTCTCCGTTGACATGGGTTTCCCCCGCCTTTTAGAACTGAACTTCGATCAATACTTTTACGCCGAGAGTAGACTTCTCTACGCAGCCCGTGCCGCCCGGGTGCAGGCTTGCGGCCTGGGGGCTCAGAACAACGTTGACTTTACCAGCGTGTCCATGGGGGAAGAGGCTATGTTGCGGGCCTGCCGGCAGGCCTATTTGATGGGTTACCGGGGAGCCGCCATCATTCATCCAGGCTGGTGCAAGGCGGTCAATGAAGGATTTAAGCCTTCCCAAGCCGACCTGGGTATAGCCCGCAAGGTGAAGGCCGCCCTCGATGAAGCCTATGCCAGGGGCGAGGGATCGGTGACCGTCGAGGGGCGCATGTACGACGTGGCCAACATGAAACATGTTCTTTATATTTTAGAACGCGCCGATGCCGTCGCCCGCCGGGAAGCGGAAAAGACGGCAGCCCTTTCCTCCGCAGGCCTCAAACCATAAGGCAATAGGCCGACCCTGCCCTGTTGCTAAGGGATGGCCTGGGGCAGATAGGGAACCCTTTTCAGTTGAGGAAATACCATGCGGCGAGCAAGATGGGGAGAAAGAAAGCATTCCTACCGCCAGCGCTTCTTGCGCCGCCAGCGCTGGTATCCTTTTCCAGAAACTTCGGATTTGATTCCCAAGTAGAACTCCTTCACATCTTCATCTTCCATGAGGTTCTGCGGGGTATTGGCCAGAACGATTCGCCCAGTCTCCAACACGTAGCCAAAATGGGCGATGGAGAGGGCCATGCGGGCATTCTGTTCGACCAGAAGGATCGTTGTCCCTTCCCGGTTGATCGTCTGGATAATCTCAAATATCTCCCTCACCAAAATGGGTGATAATCCCAAGGAAGGCTCATCCAGCATGAGAAGCTTCGGCCGGGTCATCAGTGCTCGGCCAATGGCCAGCATCTGCTGCTCCCCTCCGCTCAAGTAGCCGGCCTGTTGAGAGGATCGCTCTTTGAGGATGGGAAAGTAACGGATCACCCGGTCCAGATCCTCCTGAACGCCCTTGCGGTCCTTCCGGGTGTAAGAACCCATCCAGAGGTTCTCCCACACCGTCAACTCGGGGAAAACTTCTCTTCCTTCAGGGACCATGGCAATGCCCAGATTAACGATGTCCTCTGCATCCATCCCATCGATCCTTTTATCCATAAACTCGATGGTCCCTTTGTCCGGCTGATCCTCCAGAAGGCCCATGATCGTCTTCAGGGTAGTGGTCTTTCCGGCGCCATTGCCTCCCAAGACCACCGAGATAGTCCCCTCCTGGATGTCTAAGGAAATTCCCCGCAAGGCTTTGATCAACCCATAATACAGAGTCTCGATATTTTTAACTTTTAAGATACTACCCACTTTTCTATCCCTCTCCCAAATAAGCTTTTAGCACTTCGGGGTGTTTCTGGATATACTGGGGGACTCCTTCAGCAATTACCTGGCCATAGTTCAGAGCCAAGATGCGATCGGAGATGTCCATGACCAAATTCATGTCATGCTCCACCAAAAGAACGGTGATCCCGAAGTCATCCCGGATGTCCCGGATGGAGAAAATCAGATTCTCTTTTTCTTCTAAGTTCATTCCGGCAGAGGGTTCATCCAGCAGGAGAATCTCTGGCTCCAAGGCCAGAGCCCGCCCAAGTTCAACGAGCTTCTGGGTCCCGTAGGGAAGATTAACCACAAACTGATTCCTGGCAGCCTCCAGCTCCAGAAAGTCGATGATCTCCTCCACCTTCTCCCGGTTTCGAATCTCCTGCCGGGCAGCTCTTGATTTCGCGGTAAGGAAGGTGGCTCCTGCCCAGATCCCTGTTTTCAGCTTGATGTGTCTGCCCAGCATAAGATTATCCATGGTCGTCATGTGCGCGAAGAGCTCAATGTTCTGGAAGGTTCGGGCGATCCCGGCTTGGGCCACCTGATAGGGTTTTAGCAAGGTGATATCCTGATCTTTAAAAAAAACCCTTCCTCCATCGAGCTTGTAGATGCCGCTGATGCAATTGAAAACCGTGGTCTTGCCTGCTCCGTTGGGGCCGATGATGGAATAGATTTCTCCTTTTTTAACCCCAAAGCTCACATCAATGAGAGCTTTCAACCCTCCGAAGCTAATGGATAATTTTTCCACCTTTAAATGGACCATACCTGTCTCTGCCTAAAATCTAAAAATTAGGGAGGTGGGGAGATGGGGAAATGGGGGGATTTTTCTCCCTACTTCCCCATCTCCCTATCTCCCAAAAAATTTTTAATAGGTGATGCGAATCCAATCTGTGAGCCTCTTGATATCCCCGTCTGGCTGAACCTGGCCGAAGAAAATGTGTTTGCCACCCTGATGATCAGCAGACGTGAAGGTAATCGGCGGGCCAATTCCCTGCCAGTCCTTCATAGTTTCCATGGCCTTAGTGAACGTGTCGGGAGTCAAATTCCTTCCGGCGCGTCTCAGCCCTTCTACGAAAGGTTCAGCAAATAGAATTCCAGCATAATAGAAGACCCCCCACCGTTCCTTGGGTTCATATTTCTGGTGCCAGGCGCGGTATTTAACCATCAGGGGATGATTCGAATCCGGCACTTCTCCGAAGTTGGAATGGATCATTCCAACCCATAGCCCCTTGGTGATGTGCATCATCAAGGGGGGATCGGAGAGGGTGCTGCTGGTTCCCCACTGCGGTTTGTACCCTATTTTGGCGGATTCAGCCAGGAGCAACGCTCCATGGGTGGGCATCGTCCACATGACTACAGCCTGGGCTTCGGAATTTTTCAATTTTAAGGCATGGGAACTCAAATCCCGATCGGTCACCTCGGCTGAGACTGTCGCCACCAATTGCAGATTCTTCGCTTTTACGTATCGCTCCACGCCTTCCAAGCCCTGTCTTCCATAGTCGTCGTTTTGGTAGAACATGGCAATTTTAGTGAACTTCATTTTCTCATGGAAATATCGGGTCAAGGCGAAGGCTTCGTCTATGTAGAGGGGATAGATAGGGAATATGTATTTGTTGAAGGGTTGAATCCAGTTTGTTACCCCACTGCATCCAAAGCTGGTCATGATTACCTTATTCTCAGTATAGTAATCCCTAACGGTCATTCCGCAGGCAACTCCTACGCAACCCACCACGGCAAAGATTCCGAGCTGCTCCACGAACTCTTTGCCAATGGCCTTAGTCTTTGCCGGCTGGTAGGAATCGTCACGCAAGAAATATTTGATCTTCCTCCCGTGAATTCCGCCTTCATCGTTGATTCCCTTGAAAAAAAGTCCTGTTCCTCGAGCGACTGCGCCCCAGGGAGCCGCTGGGCCAGTTTGAGGCCCCGTCTGCCCCACCAGGATCTCTGTCTCAGTAACTCCCCTCACAGCCTGGGCCCAAATGGTTCCGGGCAAAAGAAAAGCTCCGAGGATCAACAAACCAAACATAGTAAATAGAACCTTACCTTTCATTCTGTCCTCCTTTCTCTTACTTTTTTCTTTCCCCTAAAAACCGCTCCTAACAGGAGCCTTCTTTTTATCTTCAAGCTTTTCGACCTTTAACCTATTGCCTATCGCCTCTTGCCTTTCCTTTGTCCTTCACCCCCTTCTTTTTAGTCCTCAGACCTTCTTAACGAAGTGTTTACCCAACAACCCACTCGGTCGGAAACAGAGCATGAGAACAATGATGGCAAAGGCCACCACTGATTTAAAGGCCAAGGAAACATACCCTCCGAAAAGGTTCTCTGTCACCCCCAAGATCGCCCCTCCCACCGCCGCCCCTGGCAGGCTGGTCATTCCCCCGAGTACTGCTGAAGCAAAAGCTTTCATCAGAGGGTCCATCATCATCGGGGGGTCCAGGACAGTAAGGGCGGCGATGAACATTCCTGCGACAGCTCCGATGAAGGAACTGAGTGCCCAGGTGAAAGAGAAGATTCGTTTGGTGCGGATGCCCATCAGTCGGGCCACCAGCTTGTTCTGTTGCGTGGCTCTCATGGCGGTACCCAACTTGGAATACTGAAAGAAAAGGAAGAGCAAGGATATCAAGATCAGGCAGATGATGATGGTCCAGAAATTAATTTTGCTGATTACCAGGCCGGAAACATTATAGGTCTCGAAGCCAGATATAGGAAAGGGCATGGACCGCTGGTCCGGCCCCCACTTCCATCCGGCCAATCCCATGAGGATCATCTCGAAACCCAGGGTAATGATGATGAGTCCAATCACTGTAGGGTCTTTTGCTGGCCGCAGAAAAGCAAATTCCAGGAAGGCTCCCAGGCCTGCGGCGAAGAGTAAGGTTAAAAGCAAAGCCACGGGGAAAGAAAGGTGATAGCTCTCCAGGAGAAGGAAGGCGATGAAGCAACTGATCATGGCCATTTCCCCCTGGGCAAAATTCAAAACTTCCGAGGTTTTGTAAATGATCACCATGGCCAGGGCCAGCAGAGCGTAACAGAAACCAACGGCCAGGCCACTGACAATCAATTGCCCGAGCATTTAACTCCCCCAAAGAGTGATTAGTGCGAGTGTGAGTGTCAGTGAAAAATCTTTTTTTATACTCACACTCACACTGGCACTCACACTGTTTTTAAAACGGATACGTCTTCCAGTATTTTTTAATCCGGATCCAAATCCCGAAGATCCCGAGCGGTTCGAAAAGAACGATCAGGATCATGATTAAACCATAGACAATGATGGCCACATTGGATATTCCGCCCATAGTCATGTACTTTTCCGAAAAACTTACTAGGGCCGCCCCGATACCCGGAATATCCTGAATAGCCTGTAATTTGACATCCAGATAGGTCATGAGCGTCGCCCCGGCAATTGAACCCATGACAGATCCCAATCCCCCAACCACAACCATGGCCAGGAAAGTGATGGACATGATGATATGGAAGCCTTCGGGATTGATAAATCCCAATATGAAAGCGTAAAGCCCTCCGGCCAATCCGGTGTAAAAAGCGCTTACTGCAAAGGCCAGGGTTTTATAATAAGTAAGATTCACCCCCATAGTCTCAGCGGCTATGTCGCTGTCGCGAATGGCAATGAAGGCCCGCCCCACCTTCGTCTTGAACAATTTGATTGCAGCAACTGCCAGGACAATGCCGATCCCCACAATGAGGTAGTAAAAGTGAATGTCTTTAAGCGGTATCCCGAAAAGGTATAACTTGGGCGCCTGCATGCCCATCCGTCCGCCGAAAAACTCCATATGTTTGATTACGGTGGTCACGGCCATGCCGAAACCCATAGTGGCAATGGCTAAGTAAGGCCCTTCCAGACGTAAGGAAGGAAGACCAAGCAAAAATCCAAAGCCGGCAGAAATGATGGCTGCCAGAGGTAGGGCGATGATAAAAGGAATCTCCAATTTAGTGATGAACATCACGGTGGTGAATGCCCCGATGGCAAAAAATCCGGCGTGGCCGAGGGAGATCTGCCCGGTATAGCCCACCAGGATGTTCATGCCAATAGCCACAATGCAATGGATGATGATCAGGTTAAC
>JACRCA010000395.1 GCA_016234425.1 Deltaproteobacteria bacterium
GCTGGCGGTCCAGATCATGGAAAGAAAGCCCACCCACCCCAGGACCTCAGCACGCTGAGAGAGGGCCTTTACTTCTTTGAATATCAAAGCGCTGGCTTGAGGGAATAGGCGTTCGAGAAAAGGAATGGCCATCTGATGGGCTTCTTCTGAGGAGCCGAGAATGTAACTCGCCGCAGAGACCAGCAGAAAAAGAAAGGGGATCATGGAAAGGATCGAATAAAAGGCCAGGGCGGCGGAAAGGTTCATACATCCATCCTGGGAGAAAGCCCGGCGGGCCTCCCAAAAAATATCCCAAACCGCCCGCAAATGGAAACGGAGCTTCTCGCTCCACAACGCAGATAATCTCTTTGTCCGGCGTCCCATTAAAAATCTTTCCTCAAAGTTCCGGCATGGATGGACTTCAGGTGGCAGGTGTCATTGATCAGTGAGGTTATGAAAATTCCTCGAGAGTGCTCGAAGCAATTGACCGCAGTTGTATCCTGTTTTATCTGCCAGAAATGGGAATCGTCTAATCCAAGGATGGCACAGATCAGAACTTTGGTGATCACTCGATGGGAGACAATCAGGATGGTCTTCTCAGGGTTTTCCTGTAGCATTCGCATTAGACCTTGCCAGGCCCGAGCTCTCACTTTGGCCAGGTTCTCTCCTCCTGGAAAGGTGACCTTCTGCGGTTGCTCCCGCCAAAGCCTATAAAGCTCGGCATATTTTTCCTTAACTTCTTTTAAGGGTATACCGTGCCACTCCCCAAAGTCGATGTCGATAAAAGCCGGGGCGGAGATCACCTGGAGGCTACGGGCCCCGGCGATGGCTCGGGCGGTTTCTGTAGCGCGGGAGAGAGGACTGCTGTAAATCACCTCACGGGGCACATCTCGAAAATAGGCTGCCAGAGCGCTGGCCTCAGCTTGGCCCGTCTCATTGAGCTGGCAATCCACCCGCCCGCGGAAGATCTCCTCTTTGTTCCAATCTGTCGTTCCGTGACGGACGAGATAAACCCGGGTCATCTTCCCTCATCCTTTCCGTTCATCCTCTTCTGGCGGCCAGATCCTTTATTTGCTTTATTTTTTCCTCCTCTCAGAACTGCATTATTGCTTAAGCTACGGGTCAAGTCAACCTTGTTATGCTTCTTGTTTAATCGATGACCACAAGCCAAAAATCGGTGGAGGATAAATTGATTGCATGACATGCATCATTGCTGTGGTTATAATTTTATTATAAATTTTTTTTAAAAAGGCCGCCTCATCACGATGCATTGTGGAGGAAGAAAAGGTGTTCAAGAAAAGGAAAGAGAGCAGAAGCGGCCTGACTCGCTGGGCTCTGGGAAGTGTGGCAGATAAAGTCTTGAGCTGTTCCCATGTTCCGGTCATGCTGTTCCGAGTCTCTAAAGGTTAAGGAAGGAGAATTTTCATGGCCAAGATCCCAGTGGTCAACCAGGATGAATGCATCTCCTGCGGACTTTGTGCAGAAACTTGCCCGGAGGTCTTCCGTCTAAACGATCAAGACATCTCTGAAGTCTACAACCCTATTGGAGCTCCCGAAGAGAAAATCCAGGAGGCCATTGACAGTTGTCCAGTCCAGTGTATCTAGTGGAAAGAGTGAAGTGAGGGGTCTCCCCGAATTTTTAGAGCATCGTCTGGCGAACGGCCTTCGGGTTCTCGTGGGCGAAGTTCATTCCTTGCCCCTCGTCTCTTATCAAGTTCATTTCGCTGCCGGGTCCCGGTATGAAAGGCCGGGCATCACTGGTATCACCCATCTCTTCGAACACATGATGTTCAAGGGGACCAAAGAGCTGGGCCCCGAAGAGTTTTCCCGGATCATCCAGGCCAACGGAGGAACGCTCAATGCCTTCACGACTACGGATAACACCTCCTATTATGAGAACCTTCCAGCTGATAAGCTCGAGCTGGCTGTACGCCTGGAGGCTGATCGGTTGGAAAACCTCCGCCTAACCCAGGAAAGTCTTGAGCCTGAACGAGAAGTGGTGCGCAGCGAGCGTAAGCTTCGCTCCGTGAATAGCCCCTTCGGGCTCCTCATCGAGCAGCTCTTTGCCCTGGCCTACGAGCAGCACCCTTACCGCTGGCCAGTCATCGGCTGGGACCATGACCTGAGAGACCTAACCCTCGAAGACTGCCGAGAGTATTACCGGACCCATTATTCTCCCAACAACGCCGTGGTGGTTGTCGTCGGAGATGCCGTTGCCGATGAGGTTTTTAAAATGGTCGAAAAATATTACAGCCACATGCCTTCTCAACCTCCTCCTCGCCTGACCATTCCCATGGAAAAGCCTCAACGAGGAGAGAAACGGGCGGTCTTCAAAAAGGTTTCGCAGGTAGCTGCTTTTTTCGCAGCCTTCCACATACCAGGGATTACTCATCCGGACCTTTTCCCTTCGCAAATCCTCTGCGCGGTCTTATCTGCGGGCCGCTCCTCCCGGTTTTTCGAAAAATTTGAAAAACCGGGGAAGGCTGTGGAAGCGCGAGCGGAGATGGGGTATCCTCCCTTCTTCTCCATGGACCCGGGTCTCTTGCAAATTTATGCCATTGTCTCGCCATCCATTTCCTTGGAGACCCTGGAGAAAGAGATTTGGGAGGAAGTGGAAACTCTCAGACAGCAACCCATTTCCCCAGAAGAATTGCTCAAGGTAAAGAAACAGGTGCGCTCTTATTTTATTCAGGGCCTGCAAACGCTTTTCTTTAAAGGACTTCTGGCCGGACTCTACCAAGTTCGAGCTGGAGATTTTCGCCTTCTCTATACTATTTTCTCCGGGTACGAAGCCGTGACTGCGGATGACCTCCTCAGGGTTGCCCGAAAATACCTTCGCCCGGAAAACCGGACCATCGTCACTCTTCAGCCGGTAAGTCCAAGCGAGCATGAAGACCTGGGGGAGTTGGAATGAGTTCCGGGGCCAAATCCAGGGGGTTCTCACTTCCGACGATCTCTTCTTCTCTCTTGAAGAACGGCTTGAAGGTTTACGCTGTGGGGCGCCCGGAGCTTCCCTTAGTCAGCACCCACCTGGTCATTCCCAGCGGCGCTGAGGCTGATCCTCCTGGGAAAGCAGGACTTTCTCACCTTTCCGCAGAGATGCTCACCCTGGGCACTCAACAATATTCTGCCAGCCAGCTGGCCGCAGAAATAGATGGAATGGGAGCAATCTTATCTGCTCACTCTGGATGGAACTACACCTCTTGGCATATCTTTGGGCTGAGTGAAGACTTCGAGCATCTGATGAACCTGCTCCTGGAAATTTACACCCAACCCGCATTCTCCCCCGCAGAATTCGAACAACTAAAAAAGCGTCGTATCGCCACCCTTATGCAACAGAAGGATGAATCGGAGATCATTGCCGACGAGCGGTTCCAGGAGGTTCTTTTCCAGGGTACACCCTACGACCACCCCGTTTACGGAACTCTGAGATCAGTTCCGGAGATTCTCTGCGAGGAAGCCAGAGAATTCCACCAGAAAAGGTTTTTGCTGGCAGGGAGCTTTTTAGTCATCGTCGGAGATTTGTCGGCTGAGACTTGCTTCCGCTGGGTAGAAGAGAAATTCCCCCCGGTGAGTCAGGGCAAGGGCTTTAGGGCTGAAGAATTCGCCGCTTCTTCTCCTGCGGGAGTCAAGATCTATTTCATCGACCGTCCGGATTTGACTCAGAGTCAGATTCGCCTGGGACATATCGGGATTCCCCACACTCATCCGGATTACCTTTCTTTCGAAGTCATGAGCTACATCCTGGGAGCGGGTGGTTTCTCCTCCCGGTTGATGCAAAAGATCCGTTCAGAACTGGGCTATACTTATGGCATCCGCGGGAGCCTGGAGCCGCGGAAAAACGCAGGGCCTTTCACCATCTCCACCTTTACTCCCACAGAGACCACTTTCCCGTGCGTGCAGGAAATATTTTCTGTCATCCATTCTTTTATCGCTCAGGGGGCCACGGATAAGGAACGGGAGGAAGCTATCAATTTTCTTACCGGAAGCTACCCCATGAAATTCGAGAGCCTCTCTCAGGTTGCCCAAAGGATTATTCAGGCGGAGCTTCATGGGCTGGGGTTGGAATTCCTTTCTGTTTACCCGGAGCGAGTCTCGACGGTAACCCTCGAAGAGATGGTCCGGTCAGCCCACGAGCACCTTCATCCGGAAAAGATGACGATTGTTGTTGTCGGCCGAACAGAAAAATTCCGCCGGGAGTTTGAGCAGTTCGGTCCGGTGGAATTGATGGAGTGAACCTCAAGGTTCACCCAGAAAAAAAATAAGTAAAATCACGTTTTCTGCTCCCCGGAGATCTTTTCGCGATCTTTTGCGGGGAGCAGAATCTCTTGGCGATGGCGATCTCTGGCTTTAATCTTCCATGGCAGACTTTCCCTGTACACTTCCCTTTTAGAAACCTTGAGTTCTTCGGCCACGCAGGCAATCGCTTCTTTCAGGGGAAGACCCACCTCATAGAAGTAATGTTCCAATGCTTCGGCAATAGAAGGCCCCTCGGCCCCGGCTGGAGAGGTGCACCCTTCCATGACGATGGTTACCTCCCCCTTAATATCTTCTTTCCCTAATTTCCTTAACACTTCAGAGACTGTCCCCCGGTAAACCTCTTCGTAGACCTTGGTCATCTCCCGGGCCACAATCACCCGCCGTTCTCCGAGAATCCGCGAGGCATCTTCCAAAAAGGAGCGTAGGCGTTTGGGAGATTCATAGAAGATGAGCGTCTCAGCGCGCTCCTTTAGAGCGCGCAACAATTTCTCTCTCCCTGTGGCCTTGGAGGGCAGGAAACCATAGAAAAGAAAGCTGTCCGAAGGCAGGCCGGAAACACTCAAGGCCGCCACTAAGGCGGAAGGGCCAGGAATTGGAACTAAAGGGATAGACTCCTGCACCGCCCTCCTCACTAAATGCTCACCAGGGTCCGAAATCCCTGGAGTGCCGGCATCCGTGACCAGAGCAACGCTCATTCCTTTTCGCAGTTCTTCCAGCAGGGATTCCTCCCGCATTCTGCGATTGTGCTCGTGGTAGCTGAGCAGGGGTTTATGAATCCCGTAGTGGCTGAGGAGCTGTCGTGTTCGCCGGGTGTCTTCCGCGGCAATGAGGTCTACTTCTTTAAGTATGCGCAGGGCCCGCAGGGTGATATCCTCCAAGTTTCCGATGGGCGTGGAGACGATGTATAGAATGCCCGAAGATTTTTCTTTTGGCTCCATAAAAGCCTCACAGTGCGGCATAGCCGCAACCAAAAACTTTTAACCAGTAACTTTTAGCTTTGGCGGAAAAATTTCTTAATAAAATTTTAAGAATTTGAACGTTAATAATACATAGGAAATTCCTGCCCATTTATTTTTTTTACAATACCATGTCTCCCATTTTCGTAGCAAGCGCAGCAAATTTCTTGACATGGCCCATCCATTTCAATAGACTATGGAAGCATTTTTCGGGTTATTACCGAGAGCATAAAATAGATTACATTTCGAACGGGCTAAAGGTGTCATGGCGAGCCCAAAGGGCGTGGCAATCCAACGAAGTTGTTGCGAGGGCGGTGCCCGTGGCAATCTCAAGAGTTCCCTCGCTTCACTCGGGACAGGGCTTCGTCATCCCGCGTTTCGCGGGACTCTTCGCAATGACTCGTGGGGGCATATGTAAACTATAATATGTTCCAAGTAGTAATAAGTTAGAGGATTGCCGGCCTGTTATAGCTCGGGGCCTATTGGGCGCTTTGTGGCCAGAGATGTTCTTAACCTAGTAAGATTTTACAAGAGTAAAAAGTAGTCTTGGTTTAAATGGGCGAAAGATCAAGAGGCGAAGGGGTTAGCGGAGAGGAAGGAAAAAGTCACAGAAAGAATTCAGAAGGAGAAAGGAGGCAACAATGTTTAGAAAGCCGTATTGGATGGTAGTAGTGGTTGGGATTATGCTGCTGGCAATTTTACCGGTAGCGGCATGGGCGGAGAAGCCAGAAACCGCAAAGCCCATAGTTCTCAAAGCCAGCATTCAGAGTCCCGCCGGGGTGCCATTTACCCAAGAGCTTTATTGGTGGTTAGATGAGGTGGAGAAACGAAGCGCAGGACGGATTAAGTTTGAGCGCTATCCGGGTGAGTCCCTGGCCAAAGCAGCCGAGCAGGTCGATGCATTAGAGTCTGGGATGGCGGATGTGGCCCTTTTTGTACCCACTTATACCCCGGGTAAATTACCCCTTAATACTATAATCGCCCTGCCCTTTTCTCTTCAGTATGGCTGGGTAAATGCTACATCTTACAGGCAATTAGTTCATCAGGTATCGGAAGTGAAGGCAGAATTCACTAAACACAACATAAGAGTTGTATCGAGTTACGCTACGGGTCCCTACTATGTTTTCAGTACAAAACCCATCAGAGAATTTGGGGACTTCAAAGGCAAGAAGATTATTGGCACTGGACCCATAGCTGCATTGTTGAAGGCTATTGGGGCAGCACCTCTGGGCATAGTAATCACTGAATCCTACGAGGCCCTCCAGAGGGGCACGGCTGATGGAGCGGTTTACGGGCCTTCGGCAGCCGGTACCTATCACATGGAGGAAGTGTGTAAATACCTCCTGAAACTCCCATTGGGTGGCGTATGCGGTCCTATCGGCATGAATATCAATACCTGGAATAAGTTGCCGGCAGACATCCAGAAGATGATCGATGCCTTACCCCCGGAACATGCCAAAGCCGTACACAAGATCTATCAAATCGATGGCGATGGGAAATATATGGAGATTTTCAAGAAGGCTGGCGTCGAGAGCATGGAGCCTTCTGCTGAATTAATGTCCGAGGTGCGGAAAATAGCGAAAGATGTGGTTTGGGGAAAGTGGGCCCAGGACCAGGAAGCAAGAAAGCTACCGGGGAAGAAGGTCCTGCAGAGTTACCTGAACCTATTGGAAAAGAACACGCCTTTAAATCCCTTCAAATAAAATGGGCGGCCCAGGCGCAATGCCTTGACCCACCCAGAGAGGGTAAAAGCTCTCGTGATGAAGGGGTGGGGGATCGTTTCTTGTTCAGCGCCGATGATTTATCCGCTGGGAATTCTTGGGGGATGAAAATGAAGTTCATATCAGCCATCGCGAGGACCCAAAGATCCATCGAGAAAGGGGCTTGTTACACGGCTGCGGGGTTGGTTTTTATTATGATTTTTCCCACTTCCGTAGATGTAATTCTCCGCTACTTGTTCAATGCGCCCTTGCCCGAAATTTTCCAGTTAACCGAGTTTATGATGGTCGGAGTCGTTTATCTGGCCATATCCTACGTCCAGGCGCTCAAAGACCATATAAAGATTGAAATCGTTACTTCCTGGTTGCCCAAAAAAGCTCAGGAGGCGCTGGACCTGTTCGGATACCTCGTGGGGCTATTCATTTTTTCGATCATCGCCTGGCAGAGTGGCCGCCAGGCCTGGGAAGCCTGGGTGACGCAGGACTATACCATGGGGATTGTCCAGTTTCCCGTATGGCCGGCCAAGAGTATTCTGCCCCTTGGAGTGGGCTTGCTCTGCCTGCGGCTGATATTGGATATCATGATCGGCTTCCAAAGATTATTGCGGGCGGCCCCGGATTCCCATGATCCCATAAAGGAAGATGCATAGATGAGTCCGGAACAGATCGGTTGGCTGGGTTTGGGGGGAATGCTATTTTTGCTGGCCCTGAGAGTACCTGTGGCTTTTGCCATGGCGCTGGTTGGGTTCTTGGGTTACGCGGCTGTGTCGGGGATGACGGCGGCTTATAAGGTGGTCGGCATGGTACCTTATACGGCCATTGCCACCTATGGATTTAGCGTGGTTCCTCTATTTCTAATCATGGGGTCTTTCCTTTCCCGTGCGGGCCTGGTATCGGACCTTTTCCAGATGGCTCGCTTGTGGGTAGGCAATATCCCGGGCGGCCTGGTCCATGCGACCATCGTGGCGGGCTCCCTTTTTGCGGCTGCTTCGGGTTCGGGTCTCGCAGCTACTACCGTACTCGCCACTGTATGCGTGCCAGAGATGAGGAAAGGGGGAGTGGACAAGGTGCTGGCCTGTGGTACGGCTGCCTGCGTGGGGCCGATTGACCAGATGATTCCTCCGAGCATCTTGATGGTAATCTATTGCATCATCACCGGGGCATCCTTGGGGAAGTTGCTTATCGCCGGCATCCTGCCTGGAGTTTTGCTGGCTTTCGGGTTTATGGTTCTTACGTATATTCGCGTAAGAAGGAATCCCACCCTGGCCCCGTTGCTGGGGGAGAAGGTTTCTTGGAGGCAGAGGTTTATCTCTCTCAAGAATATTTGGGGAATCCTCGTGCTGGCCATCTTGGTTTTGGGCGGCATTTATACTGGGATCTTCACCCCGATTGAGGCCGGCGCAATCGGCGCCTGCGGTGCCTTTTTCCTGGCCATTGCCACGAGGGGACAAAACTGGTCGGAGCTGGCCACCTCTCTTCTAGATGCCGCCAAGGTTACTGGGATGATCTTCTTGATTATCGCTAGCGCTTTTATTTTTGGTTACTTTCTCGCGATCACCCGCATTCCCAGTAATGTGTCCGAGTTTATAGTCGGGCTGGCCGTGTCGCCCATATGGGTCTTGATTGGTGTAATGATTATGTATCTCATTATAGGGTGTTTCGTTGATATGGTGGCTGCTCTATTCATCACATTGCCGGTCATATTCCCGGCCATGATGAAACTCGGCTTTGATCCCATCTGGTTTGGGGTCTTGATTGTGATGCAGTGTGAAATCGCCTTAATCTCGCCGCCCTTTGGTTTGGCCTTATTTATCGTCAAAGGAGTGGTTAAGGATGTTACGCTGGGTGAGGTCATCAGAGGGATTTCCCCCTTTTTCATAGTCGATTTGATCGTATTGGCGCTGTATATCACCTTCCCCGAAATCGCCCTGTTTCTTCCCCGAACGATGATGGGTAAGTGATCCGGCGAGGAGTCCCGCCTCGGGCGGAATGGCAGTCTCAATCGTAGGGGCAATTCATGAATTGCCCCTACATCGTTTCCCAAGTATAAAGAGTATCTATTTTTCGGAAATCTCAACCAGGAGGAGAAGAGATGGCTAAAATTATTGATCTTAGTGTGACGGTGAGCCTCAAGGGAAACTTGAAGGTCATGCCCCAAATTGTCTATCGCCGTCATGAGGAAACCCCGAGACTTTACGCCGAGACGTACGGAATGCAA
>JACRCA010000392.1 GCA_016234425.1 Deltaproteobacteria bacterium
AGAGTGATCGGGTAAGCATGAGCAGCCTATCCAGAAAAACTTCGTAAGAATCATATTCCACCTCCAAGGGATGAACCTTCATCTGGGGCTAAAGTCGGCCATCTGGAATAGAGGACAATTTCAATGAAAAAGGAGAAATATCAGTGGCCAAAGAGCAAAACCTTACAATTTTAGAGGTTGGCCCGCGGGATGGTTTCCAAAATTTAGTTGAATTTATCCCCACCGAAAAGAAAGCCCAGATCATTCAAAAGTTGGTCGATGCCGGAGTGAGGTATATTGAATTTGCCTCCTTCGTCCATCCGAAGTGGATCCCCCAGCTGGCCGATGCCGCCGAGCTCTATTCCTTAATTAAGGATCGGCCGGGGGTCACCTATCGGGCCCTGATTCCGAACGAAAAAGGTTTAGAACGCGCTCTGGAAAAGGGCGTGAAAGAAGTTACCTGGGTAGTGTGCGCCACCGACCGGGGCAACTTGGCGAACCTAAACATGACCACCGAGCAATCATTGGAGATGATCCGCCGGATCGGAACGCGAGTGAAAAGGGCTGGAGCGAAGTTTTGTGGCTCCATTGCCTATGCCTTAGGCGATCCTATTGAAGGAGACGTGCCCATTGAGAAGATCTTCGAGATTGTCAGGGTTTTCCGCCAGGTAGGGGCGACCGATGTTAGTATTGCCGATTCCATCGGCATCGCCAGTCCGCTGAAGATTCGGAAGATGTTCCCCGAACTCGCGAATGAATTTCCGGATGTAAGATGGAGTATTCATCTGCACAACATCCTTGGTTTGGGCATAGCCAATGCCTTGGCTGCCTGGGAAGTGGGTGTGACCACACTCGAATCATCCATTGCTGGGCTGGGGGGCTGTCCTTATGCCCCTTATCCGGGGGGCAATGTTGCCACCGAGGAGTTGGTCTACCTGTTTAACAAACTGGGCGTGCATAGCGGTATTAATCTGGACAAGCTTATGGAAGCGAGAGACTTTGTTCGATCCATCGTGGGGGAGAAGCCGAAAAAGCAGGTCGGCCACCCTGAAGAGAAATAAAAGAAATTTCCCCCGCCCCAGGCTTTTACTTCTTGACGAGCCCTCTCTGGGGTTGGCCCCCATGGTGGTTGAGGAAATATACAAGGTGATCCAAGAAATCAACAGCAGGGGTGCGACGATTTTTTTGGTGGAGCAGAATGCCAGCATGGCCTTATCGATTTCCAGCTATGGATACGTAATGGAACTCGGGGAAATCATCCTGCAAGACACCTGCGCCAATCTCCTTGCGCATGATGATGTGCGCAGATCCTACCTGGGGGAATAAAAATACTCCCGAATCCTTTCCAATCTACCGACCAATCTGGATAGAACCGAAAGGTTTTTCTACTATGGCCAGTGGGGAGGTAAGGCCATGCGGCCAGGGATGAGAGGCATGAGCCATGAATGAAAAGATGGAGGCCGGGAAAAAGATTGATTACCGGGGTCTGGCTTTGCTGTGCCTGGGCCACATGATGACAGATCTGAACACGAGCGCCGTGCCAGCCCTGCTCCCTTTCTTGAAGGAGGCCCTGGGCCTTTCTTATGCCATGGCCGGGACAATCGTCTTATCTTCCAACCTAACTTCGTCCGTCATTCAGCCGGCCTTTGGCTATATCACCGACCGCAGATCCCTTATCTGGTTCTTACCCTTGGGGTGTTTTTGCGCTGCCCTGGGCATCGCCCTTTTAGGATGGGCCTCGAGTTACTGGCAAATCCTTCTTTTGGTAACCTTCAGCGGGCTGGGGGTTTCCATTTTTCATCCTGAAGGGTGGCGCATCGCCAACTTTTTCGCCGGCGAGAAGAAGGCTACGGGAATATCCATCTTTGGGGTGGGAGGAAACTTAGGTTTTGCCTTTGGACCATTGATGGCCGTTTATTTTGTGAAGAACTTGGGTCTCAAAGGCAGCTTGTTCTTCCTGATTCCAGGTGCGGCCATGGCCAGTGTGTTCCTTTTCAGCAGTTTTTGGCGGGTGCGCAGGCCCACGGCTCGTTCTTCCTCCGCTCCAACCTCGCCCACTATATCCGCAAGAGCGTCGATCTATCCCATGTCTCTGTTGTTGGGCATGGTCACACTGCGCTCTTGGGCTCATATTGGGTTGATGGCTTTCATTCCTTTCTATTACATCAATTATTTGAGGGGTGACCCGATGCAGGCTGGAAATCTCCTCTTTGCTTTTCTCATGGCTGGAACCGCGGATACACTCGTTGGGGGTCCGCTGGCCGATCGTTTCGGACATAAAAAAGTGATGCTGATAAGCTTGGGCGCCACCTGTCCCCTTTTAATTCTTTTTCTTATTAGCACCGGCTTCTTATCATTTATCTGGCTTACCCTGGCTGGCTTCATCTTGATCTTTTCTTTCACTGTGTCCATGGTCATGGGCCAGTTCTTCATGCCCCATAATCTCGGAATGGCCTCCGGGTTGATTGTAGGGTTTGCCCTGGGCACTGGAGGCATCGGTGCTGCGGTGTTGGGGCTCTTTGCCGACCACTGGGGAATACCCCTTACTTTGTGGGTTATCGCTTTCATCCCCTGGCTGGCTTTCATTCCGGCCGCCCTCATCCCTTACTCCCAGAAAAAGAAGCCCCTCGAAAAGGGATGAGGAAGTCAAAATCTGACCGTACAATAAGCTTTTGGCCTTTTCTTGGGAATTTTGAAAGGGACGCAATTATATTTCAAATGATCCCAGCGAGGCGCTTGACCAAGCTTTTTTTCGCATCCATATCGTAGTTGGCCAGAATAGTCAGCCTCTCCATGACTGGCGATCCGCCGCCGTGGAGCCCGGCGGCCTGCCAGAACCCGGCCTGCTCGGAGTACAGCATCTCATCCACCATGCGAAATAGCCGCCAGATGTTTTCAGCGGGCACATCGGCCTTGCGTTTGATGTATTTTTTCGTAAAGTGGTCCAGTTCTGGTGTCAAAAAATCCTCTTCGGTAGGCAGATTGATCCCCTGCCCGGCTGAAATATCGGAGAGCGTTTCATATTCATGGAAAATATTCATTCCGGCATGGTAGCGACCGGCATTAATGTAGATCGGATCGGGAATGAAAGTCCCGGAAGATGAGGGTTTAGCCTTCACCGCCCCGGTTACCCCGCAGGCATAAACCTGTTCGGCGGTTGCCGCCAGATGGGCGAGTTTTTCCCGAATATGCTTTTCCCTCTCCAGCCCGTTATACTCTGCAACCAGGGCGGCCGCGCCCAACATTAGGTCCGTAACTGCAGCCTTGCAGCCACAATAACTGGTTCTATGGTAAAGAGCCACCAGAGAGGACAGCCTTCCAGCGTATTTCCATTCTCCGCATAACCAAACCCTCTCCCAAGGAACAAATACTTTATCAAAAACAGTTATGGTGATTCCTGGATATCCATAATCGGCATAGGGGGCCTTAATTTTTTTTCGCTTGGGCGCCTGAACAGGCTTGCACAAGATGGTAACCCCATCATAATCAGCGGGCACAGAAAAAGATAAGGCGTAGGGCCCATCCTTTTCAGTCATGGCCCTCGTTGGGGCTACGGTGAGCTCGTCCTGGACTGCCGTCTCCCCAAAAAGTTTGGCGCCATTAACCACCAGGCCAGCGGATTTTTTCTCCAGAATGCGCAGGTACATATCCGGGTCAGCTTGCTGGTAGGGCCTTAAACTCCGGTCCCCTTTGGGGTCTGTCAAAAGGATGGATGTGACCAGATCGTTATCCTGCATGTATTGCAAGAATTTCAAAAATTGTTGATGATAGTCTGTGCCGAATTCTTGATCCACTTCGCGGGTCACGACCGAGAGGCCACTCAGGCTATCCATACCCCCGCATCGCAAAGCACATCCTCCCAGGTATTGGGCCAACGCTCGAACACATTCAATCTTCTTCAATAGATCTTCTATGCTGCGGGGCGGGCAATTGAACCGGTTTACCCTTTTGCCGGTCAGATGAGAGGCGGTGGTGAATAAATCCTGATACTGGGGATTCAGAGCCAGGCGGAAATTCTCCGATACAGCATTAATCCCGGGCTGGAAAGACGGATGGTCTCGCCCCACTTTTTCTCCTTTAAGGTAGATATTGCGCTTGTAAGAATAGAGTCGGTTCTGATAATCCTTGTCCGTTCTCATGTTAAACCTCCCGGCGGCAAAATTTAGGGACTTCGAAAGACTTTGAACAAATTAATTATACGAAACCCTTTAGAAATTTAAAGCACCATTTTTAATTCTCTATTTCGGCGTCGCCCGCACTGGAAATTAGCTAACCCGCAATATGGCCTCCATCGAGAACAACCACGGATCCTGTCATAAAATTCCAGGTGTCCGAGGTTAACAGCAGAGCGCCCCCCCTTATTTCCTTCCCATCGGCCAGCCGACGCACTCCCATCTTCACTTCCATAGCAGCGGGCTAAAGAGTTAAGGTTTTTATGCCGATTTAATAAGCGGCCATTTCTTCATGGCCATGGGTGACTTTAAGAAAGGAACCATTATAAAGATAGGCAAATTATATCCGCAATTTTTTCACTCGAGGGAAAAATAGGATTGCAGGGGAGGCGAAGGCATAATTTTCTGGGCCGTGACTCCTAACTGGCCAAAGGCGGTGTTACATGAAAAGAGGTTGCCGATCAATAATTTTTGCCCTTTTAATGGGCATCAGTCTGCCGGCATTTGCCGATCAGGACCCGAACGAAATACTCAAAGCCATTGTAAAGATCCGATCGACTATCCCAGACGATGCCCGCTCGGCCCGTACGCTGGGGACAGAACGGGAAGGGACTGGTGTGGTCATTGATTCCCAAGGCCATATTCTCACGATCGGCTACCTCATCATGGAAGCCGAGACCATCGAAGTATTTGGGCCAGACGGCAACCCAATCAAGGCGAGTTCCGTTGGTTACGACTATAACACGGGCTTTGGTCTCTTGCGGACGGATAAGCCACTCAGTGTAGCACCCATCGAGCTGGGTCAATCTTCGGAAGTCAAAGAAGGTGATCGGGTCCTGGTAGCGAGCCATGGAGGGCTGGACTCGGTTCAAGGCGCGTGGGTCGTTTTCCGCAAAGAGTTTGCCGCCTACTGGGAGTATCTTCTCGAAGATGCCATATTTACGGTCCCGGTTCATCCCAATTTTGGCGGAGCGGCGCTGATCGATCGAAACAGACGACTTGTGGGGATTGGGTCTCTGTTCGCTCAGGTCATGGTCCCGGGAATTGGCTCAATCCCCGGGAATATGTTTGTTCCCATTGACCATCTCAAACCAATTCTGGCTGACCTGATCTCTAAGGGCCGCCCTCAGGTGCCACCACGGCCCTGGTTGGGACTCTACGTGGAGGAAACCCAAGAACGTATTATCGTCTCTCG
>JACRCA010000393.1 GCA_016234425.1 Deltaproteobacteria bacterium
ATTGAGGCGTAGGTTATCTAGGCTCCTTCAATAGCCACGGCGCGGATGGGGAAAGCCTCCAGTCCCCCCATTTTTGCAGGAAAACCAAAGAATAAAAATCTCTTCTGTTTCAGTTTGTCCAAATTCACCAGGCCCTCAATGATGGGGATATTATGGGATAACATAAGGTCATGGGTAAAATATTTGTTTAAATTTTTCCCGGCATATTTCGGGTTCTCCGGGAATACGGTGTCATCAAATCCCACCATCTTGATTTTCTTCTCCACTAAAAATTCTGCACCCTCCTTTGCCAGGTAACATCGATCCTTTCCCGCATGGGGACATTTGCCAAAGAGGACAATGAGATTTCTCTCGATTTGGTAACTCCCTAAAATCTTTTTCCCTATGGCGGTCTTTGGTTTTAAGTTTTGGCAGTCAACTAAGATAGCCAGGCCAAAGAATATGCGCAAGGATAACTCGGTCACGTCTTTTCCTTTTTTTCCGTGACGGACGGGGACGAAATGCGATGGGGCTTCCAAATGGGTGGATATATGGCTCTCCATCTCGATATTGTGCATAATCTCCCCCGGAGGGAAGTTAAAAGCTTTGATCTCATATTTTCGCTTACCCGTATCCAGGGGCCCTTCAGCCCTTCCAGGTATGACCTTTTTGGAGAGGTCGATGATCCGCCCCCGAGATAGACCCTTAACGATTTCCTCTATCTTCATAGCAGCCTCCTAAAAAAAGGTTTTGGCTGATCCCCATGACTTGCCCATTTACTGTAGATCTTATGGAAATCTTCTATGGGTAAATTGACAAAAATGCCAAAGCCGTTATAATTCTTCCGTCAGCTCAACTAAAAGAATATTTTAGGAACTTTAAAAATAAAAGAAAGGACAAAAGTGCGACGCCAGGGAATATTGCCGGAAGAACCCTTTTCCTCTCTAAGGCCTCTTTTCCATCCCCAATCCATCGCCATCGTAGGAGCCTCTCAAGATCCGAAAAAATGGGGATTCCATCTTCTGCTTAATGCGGTCAAGGGTGGCTACACAGGCCGCATTTATCCGGTGAATCCCCGGGAGAAAGAGATCCTGGGTTTCAAGGCATATCCCACGGTAGCCCAGATTCCGGAGCCAGTTGACCAGGTAATTTTGGTGGTTCCACCTTCTGATACTCTCAGAGTTTTGCAGGAGTGTGGAAGAAATGGAGCTAAGATCGGTGTAGTCATCACTGCGGGGTTCGGGGAAACTAACCAGGACGGAAAGAAGTTAGAGGAAGAGATGGTGAGAGAGGCCAGAAGTTTGGGGATGCGCTTGGTGGGCCCCAACTGCCAGGGGATCGTCAGCACTGGATCTGTTCGCCTATACGCCCATATGCCCCCTCAATTTCCCGAGTCAGGTCCTTTGGGGGTTGTCTCCCAGAGTGGGAATCTGGCAACTTCGATCATCGAGCTGGCTAACCCCATGTACCTGGGGTTCAGCCGGATCATTAGCAGTGGCAATGAGGCGGATCTTCAGACCGCAGATTTTCTGGAGTATCTGGCCGAAGACCCACAGACCAAGGTCATATTATCTTACCTCGAGGGGATAAGAGATGGAGAAAGGTTTATCCGAACAGTAAAGAAGGTTTCATCCAAAAAACCTTTGGTGATGTTGAAAGCCGGTCAGACAGAGGCTGGGGTCAAAGCCGCTTTTTCCCACACAGGTGCCCTGACGGGTTCGGACAATCTATTTGATGGGCTGGGCCAGCAGACGGGAATCATCCGATCTCAAACAATCGAGGAAATGATTGACATTGCTGCCGCCCTTCTTTCCCAGCCTCTCCCCAGGGGAAGGCGCGTGGGTCTCCTGACTCTGGGAGGCGGCTGGGGAGTATTGGCCGCAGATTATTGTGCCCAAGCCGGGCTAATCCTCCCGGACCTATCCAAGGAGATGGTGAAGACTTTAGATAAAATTCTGCCCCCATGGTGGAACCGGATTAATCCTATTGATATGGTCGCAGGATACCGTAAGGGAGACTTAATTCAATCCCTTGAGCTTTTCTTAAGATCGAAGCAATTCGATGGCGTGCTGATGCTGGGGTTAGGATGGCGAGTCGTGCGGGGAGGATTTTTACGAGCTTCGGCGCCAACCCCGCAGCATGAGATGGAGGCGGCCGGCCGAGACTGGATAGAGGAGGAGCAAAAGATTTTCTCCGACGTGCTGGACCTTGGCAGAAGATATGAAAAGCCGATTTTACTGGCTTCGGACATGGTGCATCTTGTGCCAGGGTTTGCAGAGAGTATGCGGAGCCGGCAGGTGGCAGCTTATCCCTCTTTGCACCGGGCCGTGAGAGCTTACCTGGGATTGGTGGAAAGATACGAGGTCCTGCAGCGGAAATTGAAAAAATGACCGCTCGCTAATCCCCCCACCCCCCTTCAGCAAAGGGGCGGGGGGATTTGGGAAGTAGGGGGAGAGGGAGTTTCCAGATGGGCACTAATACAAACGAAAAAAATAAAGTGTCATTGCGAGGAACGAAGCGACGAAGCAATCCCAAGCAAAATCGAGATTGCCACGCCCTTCGGGCTCGCAATGACCGTAACGATAATTATTTCGTCTGTATTAGTTAGGCCTTGTATTCGAACGTATCCCCTGGTTTCCAGCGAACTACAGTCACATGGGGCGCCCGGATTTTTATCTCTTCCACAAGCTTGTTCAAATTCAGCTTCTGATTGGGGAAGGTGTCATAATGGATGGGAATAAATATTTTCGGGTGGATTAGAGAAGCAGCATAACCTGCCTCCCGGTAACCCATGTTGTATTTCCCGCCAACCGGAAGGATGGCAATATCAGGGCTGTAAAGGTCGCGGATGATGGCCATATCCCCAAAAACTCCAGTATCGCCTCCATAATAAATCGAAGGGCCTTCTCTAAACTCGATTACATACCCGACGGAGCCTGATCCGGCTGTCAATCTCCCTTCTTTCTTGTATTCCTCCCCCATAATATCCGAGGTGTGGGCCGCGTTCACCATGGTGATCGTGAAAGCATCGGTCTCCCAGCTTCCCCCGATGTTGAGCGGAGTTGAACCTTCATCGTATTTGATCCCGCCATATTTCTCCGCGTACATTCCAATCTCGGGGCTACAGATAAAGGCAGCACCGGTCATCTTGACGAGTTCAATGGAATCTCCAATGTGGTCGATATGGCCATGGGTTACGCAGACCGCGTCGGCTTTCTTGATCTGGCTGAGCTTTATGGGACAGACCGGATTATCCTGAATCCAGGGGTCGAAGAAGACAACTTTCCCCGCTGATTCCACTTTGATGGAGGCGTGGCCCAGCCAGG
>JACRCA010000396.1 GCA_016234425.1 Deltaproteobacteria bacterium
ATGCCTTGCTGAAGAACGGCCTCATCGTGGGAATCGCGTTTGTTTTGCTGTTGGAGCATATCTTCCTCCGTCGGAGGAAAGAAGCTTGAGAGGGGCCTACATGGTCAAATACAAAAGAGGGTCAGGCAAGGGTAATAAGGTATTGATTTATAATAATCGCCTGGAAGGTATGGGATGGACATTAAGATTGATCAGTAGGATCGGGAAGTCGTCATTATGAAAAGGGATGGTAGTAGAGGCCCGGTGATTCATTATGGTTGGATTGTTATGGCCATGGGTATGCTGACTACCATCGGAGCTCATGGGTTTGGACGAATGGCCTATACCCTAATCCTTCCCCCCATGAAAGACGGTCTCCATTTAACCTATGCCCAGCTCGGACTTTTGGGTACTGGGAATTTTCTGGGATATCTTTGCCTGGCCATAATCGGGGGATTTTTGGCCGCTAAATTCGGGGCAAGGGTTGTTATCACCCTGGCCCTCATTCTTATGGGAGCGACGATGATCATGACAGGTATGGCCCAAAGTTTCGGTTTTGCCCTGGTGATGCGCATCTTGACCGGTTTCGGCAATGGGGCTGCCTATGTGCCGGCCATGGCCCTTGGCTCAGCCTGGTTTGCCATGAAACGGAGGGGAGTGGCAACCGGAATCGTTTCCGCCGGCATCGGAGTGGGCACATTGATTGGGGGCCTAATTGTACCGTATATTCTGAAGTCTTATGGGTCTGAGGGTTGGAGGTTTTCTTGGTACTATCTTGGAGGTGCTGTGCTCGTTATTTCCAGTATTGTGCACGCTTTTATCCGAAGTCAACCCGATGAAAAGGGGCTGTCTCCAATAGGGTCCGACGCAGGCGGCGCCAGCTCCCGGCTAAAGGCTGAAGAAGGGAAAGCGAAGGCTTTGCAGTGGCAATTAGTCTATCGGGTCAGAGAGGTGTGGTATCTGGGGCTCGTCTATTTCATGTAAGGATTATCTTACATCATTTATATGACCTTTTTTGCGGCTTACCTGATCAAAGAAATAGGATTAAGCCAGGCCCAGGCTGGCGGGCTCTGGGCTTTGGTTGGAGGATTGAGTATCTTCTGCGGGATAATCTGGGGTGGAGTTTCTGACCTCCTCGGCCGGAAATATGGCGCTGCCCTGGCTTATCTCACCCTGGGAGTAGCATATGGTGTCTTTGCCATGGGAAAATCACCCACAGGTTTCTATGTCTCAGCAGTGATCTTCGGTCTCACCGCCTGGAGTATACCTACAATCATGGCCGCGGCAGCCGGAGATTATGTAGGATCAAAACTCGCTCCAGCCGGCTTGGGCTTTATCACCCTCTTTTTTGGAGTCGGCCAAGCCTTGGGGCCAGCCCTGGGAGGGTACTTGGCCGATATAACCCAGTCCTTCGTAGGGCCTTTTCTTTTGGCGAGCGGAGTTTCTTTATTGGGGACGATCTCCTCTCTTTATCTCAAAAGCCCTAAGAAGGACGAAGGTTTTTTAATGAGCTGAGTCGAGATGCCCAAAGGGGATTGAGGATCATGTATTTCCAGCCTCTTGAAAAAGCGCCTATTATTTGGTCAGGCATCCCGCCCGAGGGGGAGTTAGCGATTTCAGACGGCAATTTGCAGAACTGATTCAGACCGATGAAATCTCAGACTCGCCCTAAAGGCCCGGATCACCCCGTCATCCATTGAATAAAAACTCATACCCCAGGTCTCTTCAATCATTTTCTTTGGACTCGAGTGGTCTGCCGTGCGGTAATAGGTTTTTGGAAATTTGGGACGGCCATGAAATTATGAAATTCTCTTTTTGAACAGCTGAATTTTTTCTTACCTGAGCAATATTTCTCTCCCTTGCACCGCTCTGCTACCATCCTACTAGATGATTCTTAGCCTTCTGGCTACGGCTTTCCCTTGGGGAAAATCCCGACGAAGCATTTCGCAGCGATCGAGGCTTATTTTCATACCCTCTTATTCTCCTACAATCTGAAAAACTGGTTCAAACGACTGTGCCTGCCGATGGAGTTTCGAAATATGACCCTTAAAACCCCGAGATCCCGTCTCCTTTCAATCCCTGGTGAACTTAGCAGATCTGATAATAGACCGCTGTCAAAACTGGAGGCAATTTCTTGTATAAAGAGCCATTTAAGCATGCCATAAAGAAAATTGAGAAATTCAGAATCTAAATTCCTAGTTTTCACAAAGGATTCAGGATTAACCTTCAAATCCGAATTATGTTGGATAGAAATTCCTTTCGCTTGGTGGAAAAGAGCGATGAGGTTTGGATAAAAGGGATAACCCTTATCATCCAATTTAGCTGGCTATTAATGTTTTAATGAACTCAGAGATGTTTTTCAGCTTCTCCATCTCCTGGATCATCTGGAGGGACTGTTGAATCTGTTCGGCAGGAAGAATTCCGCACAAGCAGTCTCGATATTTGGCCACAAGTTCATCCCAAGTGGTGATCCCAGGGGATCTCCCGCCTTCATTCTCCAAGGTCCGCCCATCCCGCAATCTAATCCTCAGACGCGCATCCCAAGGGTTCAAAGTAGATTGTTGGCTCGCTTTGATCCTGGGGAGTAGGGATCGAATCGCCCTATCTGCCACCCGTTCGTCAGTGAATTGCCTGATGGAGACCTTCCCATCCTGGATCATTGCGGCCAGGCAGTACTCTAAGCTGAACTTGGCTTCCAGCCCGCTTTGAGGGTTTGGGTGAATGAGGACATGAATGCGCTCCGGATGGACCTCGCATTCTACGCTCTCTACTTCTTCTGGGCGGAAGGGATGCCCCTGAAGAACTTTGGCCATGGCATCCAGAGAGGCATGAGTGCTGCCACAACAGGGGTATTTTTTGCTCTGGATTCCCGGTTCGAGAACATCAAAAGGCTTGCCCAGGTTTTCGGTCATATCTTTCAAGTCATAAAGCCCGCGGCCCGCGAAGAGGTTGCAGAACCCGAAGTGTCCTTCGAGAATCTCGCGGTCGGCGGTCCAGCCTCGGGAGGCCAAAAGAGCACTCAAAACACCATTCTTGGCTGCCTGGCCGACATGAAGAGGTTTGGTCATGGTGCCAAAATTCTGTTTGAGGGCGCTGGACTGGGAGCCAGCTATTCCCAGGGCCATAAGGGTCTGCTCTCTGTTTAGTTTTATGACTTTCCCACAAGCAGCCGCCGCTCCCAAAGTTCCCAGCGTGGCGGTGGGATGCCACCCGAGGTTGTAGTGGACCTTATTGATCGCCAACCCGATCTTGGCCTCGACTTCCACCCCCAAGATGTAAGAAAGGAGAATCTCCTTTCCTGATGCTCCCACTTTCTCCCCTGCGGCCAGGAGGGCCGAAAGAACCGGGGCTGTAGGGTGACCTCCTAAGTGGAGATTCACATCATCATAGTCAACGGCGTGGGCAAGGGTGCCGTTGGCGTACGCTGCCCAGGGGGCCGAAGTCCGATGCCCATCTCCCAGGATGGTGGAAGTGGGCTTTCCTCCCAGATCCTTAATAAAAGAGATGATTCCCTTGCCCACTTCCTGAGGAATTCCGGCAAAGATCACCGCAATGCCGTCCAAAATGGCCCATTTACTCCGTTGAATGGCCTCCTCCGGAATATCCTCGATGTAGGTCTGGGCGATAAAATCGGCTAAAATCTCTGTCGGTTTCATGAAGGTCGCCCCTTTCTAGCCCATCCTGCTGGGAAGCCAGGTGGCCAGGAACGGAAATAAGATGACTAATAGAAGCGTAGCAAACATGGCCAAAAGGAAAGGCCAAACTGCGCGAAAGATCTCCCCGAGGTCTGCACCTTTCACTAAAGTCATCAGGACGAAAAGGTTCACCCCAAAAGGCGGGGTGACGCACCCCATCTCAGCGTTGA
>JACRCA010000398.1 GCA_016234425.1 Deltaproteobacteria bacterium
CCTCCGGCTCTTGTGTCTGCATGGTCAAATATCACTACCCGGAGCTTCTCAAAGATGAGCCGCAATGGCGCAGGCGCGCCGAAGAACTCGCTCCGCGGGTCTATGAACTTTCTCAATACCTGGTGGATGTCCTGAAGGTAGAAGATGTGGGGGCATCCTTTGAAGGAAAGGTAGCCTACCATGAATCCTGCCACCTCCTTCGCGGCCTCGGGGTTTCAGAGCAACCCAAGAAACTCATCAAGGCAGTGAAAGGGGCACAGTTGGTTCCTTTGAATGCGGCTGATTCTTGCTGTGGATTTGGTGGGGAGTTTGCCAATCAATACCCGGACATTTCTCAGGCCATGGTGAAGGATAAAGTAGAGAATTATCTAACCAGTGGCGCCGACCTTCTGCTCCTCTGTGAACCCGGCTGTTTCCTCAACATCGGCGGGTACCTCAGCCGTAACCATCCCGGGAAAAAAGTAATGCACCTGGCCAGTTTTCTGGCGGGAAATGGAAGGGAGGGATGGTGATGGAAATTAAGACTGAGCAATTTACTGAATTGGCTAAAAAAGAGCTGGAAAATGATCGCTTGCGTACTTTTCTAAAGGTATGGTTCCCCGTTCTTTCGATAAAGCGGGATTTGGGCATCGCAACTCTCCCTGAGCCAGCGGCCTCCCAGGCATACGGCTCGGCGATCCGGGAAGAAACGATGGAGAGACTCCCAGATCTCCTGGAGGAATTCGAGAAAAATGCCCTGGCCAACGGAGCCAAGGTCTTCTGGGCCCGCGACGCCAAAGAAGCGAATGATTACATCACGAATCTGGCCAAAGAACGAGGGATCAAATACGTAACCAAAGGCAAATCCATGGTCACAGAGGAAACGGGCCTCAATGAAGCTTTAAGCCAAAATGGGGTGGAGGTGTGGGAAACTGATCTCGGAGAGTTCATCGCCCAGCAATTGCATCGTCCCCCGTTCCATATTGTAGGTCCAGCCATTAACGTCCCGGTGGAAGAGGTGCGGGATCTGTTCATGGAGAAGATAAAATTAAAAGAGCCCACCTTAGACCCTGTCCAGCTGGGTTATGCGGCCAGAATCTTTCTGCGGGACAAATTTCATCATGTGCAGATGGGGATTACCGGAATCAATATCGCTGTGGCAGAAACTGGGACGATTATCAATGTCGAAAACGAAGGAAACATCCGCTTCACCAAGGCTTCTCCCCCGACCCAGGTTTCGGTGATGAGCGTGGAAAAAGTAGTTCCCACCATGAAAGATGCTCTGCATATGATTCGGCTTTTATGCCGGAATTGCACCGGGCAAAAACTTACCGCCTATGTTTCCATGGACAGCGGCCCCAAAAAGAGCGCTGAGATAGACGGGCCGGAGGAGCTTTTTATTGTCATCGTTGATAATGGCCGAACCAAGATTTACCAGGATCCTATAGCCCGCGATGTTTTGCGCTGCATCCGCTGTGCGGCCTGTTTGAATAGTTGCCCGGTCTACGGAAAGATCGGTGGGTATGCCTACGGGTGGGCATACTCGGGTCCCATGGGGCAGGTTCTGGATCCTGTACTTCTCGGGTTAGAAAGGACGCAGGATCTCTACCGGGCCACCACCCTTTGCGGAGCCTGTAAAAGCGTCTGCCCAGTGGGAATCGACCATCCCAGCATGTTCCTGTACTATCGGGCTAAAGATGTGCTCGGAGAACCTTATTTCATGGCCAAAAGGCGCCCCCGGTCTGAAGAACGGTTTTTCAAAATGTGGAGCCGGGCGGTAAGCCGTCCCTGGCTTTGGAATTTGGCGGTCCGCATGGTTCGCCCCTTTATTAATAAGGATGCTCGTGATGGAGTTATCAGCAAAATGAAAGGCCCCTTTGAAGGATGGTTCAGAAGCAGGGACTTACCTGCCATGGCCTGGATTACTTTTCATGAAAGATGGGAGAAAATGGAAAGGGAAAAGGGGGAAAAGGCGAAAAGGGAAAAAGGAGGATGCAATGGAACAGAGCGCCCGCGATGAAATATTGGCGAAGCTGAGAGCTGCCCCGAAGAAAGCAATACACCCTCGGCCGCATATGCCCCCGCTGAGCGAGCTCTCCATGACTAAAGAAGAATTGATCGAAAGATTTACGAAAAACCTTGTGGAAGAGACCGGAATCGTCCATCGAGTACCAGATATGCAGGCAGCCCTTGATAAACTTACGGAAATCGTCAAGGCCGAAGGCTTAAAAAAGGTCATGGTCTCAACTGATGACGTGGTTGGCCCCCTCGACCTGCCAGCCTGGGGGAAGAGGAATAATGTTCAGGTCATGACCCCCAAAGATTTTGCCAACCGGGATTCATTTAAAGATGCAGTCTTCAAAGAGGCGGAAGCGGGAATTACCGGAGCCGATTTTGCTGTGGCCGAGTCAGGTACATTAGGGCTGATTCATAACAAAGATCAGGCCCGGTTGGTCTCCCTGGCTCCCATCTTGCATATCGCCATCGTACCTCTGGAAAGGATAGTTCCAGTATATGAGCAGGTCATCGAAAAAGTCTTCGGGGATAAAGTAGGGGCGACCGGCCAGTCGCCCCTACTTCCCAG
>JACRCA010000399.1 GCA_016234425.1 Deltaproteobacteria bacterium
GTGAACGGATCTTCCATTCCCCGAATGGCGGGCTTATAGATGGGCATGGGCTGCAGGTCGTTCCAATCCCCCGGCAGGTTATCGATCAGGCGGCCAAAGGAATCAATATGTTTCCCTTTTCCCCGATTCAACTCATCGGCAATGTATTCGGAGAAAATCTCAATCTTCCCCGATTTGGTCTTAAAGGGTTTCCCCTCCTTGATCTGCGGGTCCCAGCCGGCGGTGTGCGGAGTATCTTCCATCTCATCGCAGTTGATGAAGGATCCCTGGGTGAAGCTCTCCCAATCCGGAACCTCTTTGCCTCTTTCTTTAAAATAATCTGCCACCAGCTGGTAGGAGTCGCGCAGGTACCTTTCATAGTCTCTTTCCCAATTCTCATCCGCAATGTAATAGCGGAAGAATTCTTTCGGGTTAATCCCCAACCTTTCGGCCAATTTGACATAAACCCAACGCCAGGGTTTTACTTCGCCAGGTGGCTTCACCACGCCGGGACAAAAATTTACGCTTTCAAAACCACCGTAAGCAGTCTGGGTCAGCGTCCTCTCTTCCCACATCCAATCCAGTGAGGGCAAAACGATGTCCGCATACTTTGCCGATGGAGTGAGACGACTGTGCATGGAGAAAATAAATTCCATGCGCTCCATCGCTTTGATCTGGTCATTTGCCGAATCGGTTGCCGTAACAACATGATTGCTGGCGTGAGGCCTGTTTCCCCCTCCCCAAAGGAGCATCTTGGGGTTGAATTTTTTTACGAGGGAGGGGTCGGCTTTCCAACCCACTCTCTTGCGGTATTCTTCTTCACTCAGAGTTCCCTCCTTGACTTTCTCCAGCAAGAGAACTGCCTGGGCCCAATAATAGCTGCGGTAGAATTTGGGGACTGGGTAGTTTCCTGCCTTTCCCCAGGAAGCGTTGACTGAAAAGGCACGGCGGGGCCCTAGGTTCATCGGTGGACCTGCTCCAGGGGTTCCCCAGTATCCGAGAATGGCCTGTAAGGCTGCAAAAGCGCCGAAGGTCTGCTCGCCCTGGCTCTTCCGGCTGACGCTGTAGTGGCTCCACATCCAGGCCGGTCGGAAATGTTTCCCGACTAGCCGGGTCAGCTCCCGAATGGTCATCGCAGGGACCGCGCAGATTTTTTCCGCCCACTCAGGAGTTTTTTCCACTCCGTCCTCAAGCCCCAGAATATATCGCTTCCATCTCTCCAGTCCATTTGGTTCGACAAATTTCCTGACAAACTCGTGGTCCACCAGGTCTTCCCGGAACACCACATCTGCCATGGCCAGGAACATAGCACAGTCAGTTCCGGGTTTGATGGGAATCCATTGATCAGCCAGAACCTCTGCTGTGCCGGTATACCGGGGATCAAAGAGAATCACAGGAGTCCCTCGTTCTCTGGCCAGTTTAATGAACCAGGCAAACTGATGCGCTGGCCCGTGGTGCTGGACGGTCGGATCAAATCCCCAAAGGATGATGATCTTCGAATTGGCCAGCATATCCGCGGCGGAACTGGAAGAGAATTCCGCATAATTCCATCCCGGAGCACCGGCCATGATATGGCCCATCAGTCTTTGAGCATCAAAGGAGCACCATCCCCAACCTTCCACCCCTGCTCCCCAGAATTGGAATAACCTTTCCAAATTTTCGTTGGGACTGAAAGGGGTGATGATGGAGTAGATTCCGTACTTCTCTCTGACCTCTTTCATCTTTTCGGCGATGGTGTCCAGGGCTTCGTCCCAGGAAATCCGGACAAACTTCCCTTCTCCCCGTCTGGATCCAATGGCCCGCTTCAAAGGATAAAGGACCCGGTCTTCCTGGGAGAGATATTTATGGAAGACCAATCCTTTGGTGCATGGCCGGCGCTGAAGTCTGTTGCGGATCAGGTCTTCGTCTACCATCCCCTGATCTTCCCTTCCGATATTTGCCTGATAACGATCATCCGGCTCTACGCGGATCACCACCCCATCCCGCACATGAGCTTCGAGGACGCACTGGCTGTTCCCGCCGCAATTGCACACGCAGGTCGTGTAGAGGGTTTCTACTTTTCCTGATTCCAGGTGCTCTCCTGTCTATTGCTCAGCTCTTTCATTTAAATCTCATCATATCTCATATCAAACGAGATCGTTTAATATTTTTATAAGATTTTGGGAAAAATATTTGGATGTTCTCGATCCAGCTTTTGGGCCAGAGCCGCCATTTTGTGATAAGATAACAAATTTAGGAGGTGCGCCTTCTTTTTCATCGGCGGTGTGCAGCCCAAGAAGGTTCAAGTAGATGATCAGCCACGGCCCTGCCCCAATTGTGGCCTGCCTTCAGCTCGCCTTAAACGCCTGGATCATTACCTAAGCCTCTTTTTCATTCCCCTTATCCCGATCCGGCGGGGAGAGCGCTTTCTGGAATGCAACCGCTGCGGCAGGATTTTTGAGGAGACCGGTAGGCCCCAGTGGAGGTCTTTTGAGCAGGCCTCTTTGGGGATCTGCCCCAGGTGCCGCCAGCCATTGGCTTCGGACTTTAAATATTGTCCGTATTGCGGGCAAAGGGTCTCATAAGCAGCCGATCCATCGGAGCCTCACTCCAAATAATAATTTCCTCAGACATCCCTCCTTAAATATATGAAACCTTGAGTTCACAGCGCAGCAGAGCCGCAACCAAAAGAAATCACCCCCTCCTTTACCCTGTGGAGTAGTTGAATTTACTCCACAGGGCAAGCCCTCCCCCTCGTGGGGGAGGGGCGGGTGGGGGGTATTTTGATTTGATGCGTTTGTATTAGATTTTGACAATCCTGTACATTGATGAAGGATGAAGATTATGTTCTAATTAGGGCGGAGGGGAAAGAATAACGGGAAAGTTATGGATCTTTTTGTCATCCATGGTGTTGTAGAGGAACTGAAGGGTGAGATCGTTGGGGCATCCATCACCAAGATCTACCAGATGAACCGCACGGACCTCCTTTTCCGAATGCGTCGGGCTGGAGAAGAGAAAGAGCTTCTCATCTCCACCCATCCCAATTTTCATCGCCTGCACCTGACGGACAAGAAATACGCCAACCCCATGGTCCCTCCCCGCTTTTGTACTTACCTCCGCAAGCACATCACGGGAGCGAGAGTCATGGAAGTTTTCCAGGTGCCTTATGAGCGGGTCGTGCACATCGGATTGCAGAAAAGGATGGACGCCGGAATAGCTCGAAACCTTGTTCTCGTCGCTGAACTCGTGGGCAAAGGGAGCAACGTATTGCTGCTCGAGGGAGAAAAAATTCTGGACTGCCTTCATTTCCGGAGAATTGAAGAGGGAGCTGCCCGCCCGGCTGCACCAGGCTTGACGTATTCCCCACCCAGTCTATCAGCGCGATGGTCTCCAGAGGTGGTGACTTTAGAGAAAATGGGGGAAGTGGTTTCCCATCCCGCGGGGGAACGCTGGAGGGCAATAATAGCAAGAATTTCCGGAATCAGCCCGCTATTGGCCCAGGAAATTGAGTTCTTAAGCGATGGGACAGCTTCAGGGATTTGGAAAAATTTTCATCTCCTTTTTGAGCGCTATGAGCGGTGCGCTTTTGAGCCGCGTATTGTGGCATTGCTCGGCGGAAGAAAGATTTTGGGCCCATTTTCTTTGAAGAGCCTGGGCCCAGTCGCGGAAGAAATGATGGACTCGATGAACCGGGCAGCCGATTCCTTTTTCTTTGAAACTGTGATGCAGCGGCAGATGGCCGAGCAGAAGCAGGCTATGGCCAGGAGGCTGAACCAGCTTCTATCGCGCTTGCAAAAAAGAGGGGAAAATCTTCTCGCGGATCGGGAAAGATTCGAGAAAGACCTTGAACTCAAAGACTATGGAGAAATCTTGGTGGCTAACTACCCCAAACTCAAAAAAGGAATGCGGGAGATCGAAGCCCTGGATTTCCGGCAGGATCCCCCCCGCCCGCTTCTCATTCCCCTGGATGAAGCTCTGGACCCGACGGGGAATGTGCAGCGATATTTTAAGAGATACAAGAAAGCCAAACGAGGCCTGGAGTTCACTGGGCAACGTCTCTCCGATACTGAACGGGAAATGGTCTACTTGGAGTCGGTCCTATTTCAGGTGGAGGAAGCTGGGGACCTTGAGGAACTGGCAGCGATCCGCAGGGAGCTGGAGGAAGAAAAGATCCTGGCCATTCCCAGGAAGCAGAAATTCGCCAGGGAAAAGAAAGAGATGTCTCTGCCGATCCGCCGATTCCGATCTTCCGAGGGCCTGGAGATCTTTTGCGGAAAGCATAACATGGGAAACGATTATCTCCTGCGAAAGCTGGCCCGGGGGAACGACCTTTGGTTCCATGCTCAGGGGCTACCCGGTTCCCACGTTCTCCTAAGCGTTGGCTTGCAGGAACCAAAGTTCGATTCGATTCTGGAAGCGGCCATGATCGCAGCCTATTACAGCCGCGGGCGAGACTCGGGGCGAGTTGCTGTGGATTACACCCCCGCTAAAAATATCCATAAACCCAAGGGGTCCAAGCCCGGCTTCGTAACCTATTCCCACCAAAAAACCATTCTGGTCAAGCCGGACAAGGAAAAAGTTGAAAAGCTCTTGGCCTTAAGTTAAAATCCAGCCGGAAAGATTTACATCTTACGCATCTCTTTAGTGCATTCTTAAAATCAGTCTTATGAATACCTAAATTGAACGATTTTTTTAAACCACAGAGAACACAGAAAATAATTTCATGCTTAAAAAACAACATAACCTCAATCTTTTCTCTGTGTTCTCATGTAATAAATTCGTAAGCTAAAATATTGTTTTGTTTTCACTTAACGAGTGCACGGAGTAAAGCAGAGGAAAGGAGTTTATTGCCTTGATTTATTTTAACTTTCCTCTGGGCCCTCTGTGGTAAATCGCTTATTTTAGGGAATAATGAGTGAATAGGAGGAAGATCGATGGCTACCCTTATAACCGGGGGGACTGGATTTATTGGGGCAGAGGTGGCCAGGATTCTTGCTGAGCGAGGAGAAAGACCCATTGTGTTGGATATCAGCGATCGGAAGACTCTTTTGCGTGGAGTAGAAGACAGGGTAACGATCGTAAAAGGAGATGTATCTAACTATTCTCATGTTTTTAATGTAATCAAGCAATATGGTATCGATGTAATCTATCACCTCGGTTCCATGCTTTCTATACCATCCGATGCCGATCCCTGGAGTGCTTTTCGGGTCAACGCCCAGGGGAGTTTCCATGTTCTGGAGGCAGCCAGGATTCTAAGCACGAAGAAAGTCATTTTTAGCAGCACCCTGGGGACCTATGGGCTGGATATTCGAGAAGGGGTCATCGATGACTATAGCCTACAGCGTCCGACCCTCTTTTATGGCTGTACAAAAGTTTTTGTAGAACTGATGGGTCGGTTTTACAAAAGAAAGTTTGGATTAGATTTCCGAGGAGTCCGTTATCCAGCTGTCGTCGGGCCGGGGGTTAAAACGCCAGGAATCGTCCAATATTATCCCTGGGCCATTGAACACGCCTACAGGGGAAAGCCCTTTAAAATCTGGGTGACTCCCGACACAAGATGTGCAGCCATGTACTATAAAGACGCCGCTCTGAGCATTATCCAATGCGCAGAAGCTCCCCTGGAAAGAATTAAAATGGGGGTCTATGTACTGGCGGGAATGTATCTTTCCGCTCAGGAGCTTGTAGACAACATCAAAAAATTCATACCAGATGCTCGCCTGGAGTTTGAACCGGATATGGAAAAAGTGGAGATCATCAAAGGACTTTCCAAACCAATCGATGAGCGATACGCCCGTGATGAATTCGGTTGGGTTTCCCGGTATCCCATCGAAAGAACTATTGAGGATTTCATAAAAGAACTCAGAGAGAACCCGGAAAAATACGCCTAACCCCAAATTTTTCTTGAAGGCCTGAAATGGTTTTGTTATATTTTTCCCGCATCCCGGGGCGGGATTCCTCTTTTCTCGACAAAAGCGCCTAGCAGGTAGAAAAAAAGGATGGAAAGGATCACCCTTTAACGCCTGAAAAAATTTTCTAAGCACAAGGAGTGGGTCAGGAAGTTAAGGAAAAGGAGACGATCATGGGAAAGTGGATAGAAGAAGTTGAGGAGCTGGTCCATCCCGGCCGGATCAAAGTTCCCTACACCTGGTCTGTGGGCGAGGTGGGCAGCCGGTTCTTCATCGAGCTACGCGATCGTCAGAAAATTTTTGGTACACGCTGTCCGGCGTGCCAAAGGGTTCTCGTTCCGGCTCGAAAGATCTGCGGGCAGTGTTTCAGCCAGACCGGCGAATGGGTGGAGGTAAGCACCCAAGGAACCGTGCAAACTTTCACGGTTGTCCGTTATTCTTCGGATGTCCAACCGCTGAGGCCTCCCTTTGGCTATGGAATTATCCAACTCGGCGGATCTGATACAGGCATGACCCATCTGCTCTCTGGGTCGGACCCGGCAAAATGGCGCATCGGAATGCGCGCGCAGGCGGTATTCAAAGAAAAAAGGGTAGGGAATATACTGGATATCGCCTACTTCCAGCCTTTAGGAGTTTGAGGGGGAAAAGATGGAGCGCATTGCAATTGTGGGCGTAGGTCAGACGAAATATGAGCGGAGGAAAAAGGGGGACAGCTTTGCGGATATGGTCTTCGAGGCTACCTCTAAAGCATTGGAAGATGCCCGCATGACCATCAGGGAGATCGACAACGTGGTCACGGTTTCTAACGATTTCTGGGATGGACGCACAATCTCCAGCATGGCGGTGATGGATGCCTGCGGCGCTTATGAGAAAAATGTCTCTACTGTGGAAGGGGATGGGACTTTTGGGGTCCTCTATGGGATGATGCGCATCCTTTCCGGCTCATTTAGGACGACCTTAGTAGTGGCCCATTCCAAAGGCTCGGAAAGCATCCCCAGCTTGATCACTAACGGGATGTTTGACCCCATCTACCAAAGAGCTCTTGGGCTTGATGCCATCACCTCCTCAGCCATGCAAGCCAGGCGGTACATGCATAAGTATGGGATCACGGAAGAACAGTGCGCCAAGGTCTCGGTAAAGAACCACGGGAATGCCAAGAATAACCCTTATGCCCAGCTCCCTATGGATATTTCTGTGGAAGATGTAATGACTTCCCGGATGCTCTCTGACCCCATCAAGCTTTTGGATTCCTCACCGATCTCGGACGGAGCCTGCGCTGTCATCCTGGCCAGCGAAGAGCGGGCCAGCAAGATCGCTCAAAAACCGATATGGATCAGGGGCGTAGGGCACTGCGCCGAGGCCTACTTTCTCGGGGACCGCGACTTGGCCGAGTCCCCCTCACTGGAAGCGGCAGCCCGGAAGGCCTACGGGATGGCCGGAATATCAAACCCCTTAAAAGAAATCAGCGTGGCGGAAATTTACGATGCTTTCAGTTATATGGAGCTTCTCTGGAGTGAAGGGTTAGGGTTCTGCGGAAAAGGAGAAGGGGGAAAGTTAATCGACAGCGGTAAGACCCAGATGAACGGCCAGCTTCCCATCAATCCTTCGGGTGGGGTTCTTTCTGCCCACGTAGTTCTGGTGGCTGGCCTGGCACGGGTTGCGGAATGTGTTCTTCAGCTTAAGGGAGATGCCGGAGTCCGGCAGGTGGATGGGGTGAAGACGGCCTTAGCCCATGGCATAAATGGGCCGTGTGGCCAGAGTCATTGTGTGATTGTCCTGGGGAAATAAGTTTCGGGTTACAGGTTTCGGGTTGAACTTTGGACTCCAGGCCGAATTCGGAATGCGGAATTCGGAATTCAAAGAAAAATAAGAATTTTTCGTAATATTTTAGCCATTTGAAAAATGTCTATTTCGTCATTCCCGTGAAAACGGGAATCCAGAAATTGCAGTTAAAAAAATCTGGATTCCTGCTTCCGCAGGAATGACGGCTCCTTTTTTAGGTAGTCTATTGGCTCTGACTTTCAACCAGCTAAATTGATACAATTTTTCTAATTTTAGGCACTTAAGGGACTTCGAACTTTAACACTGTATTTTGGGCATTTTAGGCACTTTTTGGAGGTTATATGGGCAAAAGAGTGGCGATTGTGGGTACCGGGCAGACGTACCACAAGAGCGCGCGGCTGGACGTCAATGGAATGGAGCTGATCAACGAAGCGGTAGCTCGGGCCCTGGAAGATGCTCAACTGACGATCCGCGACATTGACGCCATTGTCATCGGGAACATGGACCACTTTGAAGGAATAAACTATGTAGATACATGGTCAGTCGATGGCTCCGGCGGGGTCATGAAACCGATCTTGAAAGTGACGACGGGAGGGACAACGGGAACGACTGTGGCCATGGCCGGATATTATCATGCAGCTTCAGGTATATTCGACACTGTCCTGGCCATAGGCTGGGAGAAGAACTCGGAATCGGACACCACTGGGGCAATCATCACCGCCTTCGACCCCGTCTGGGACCGGCCAGCATTCGCTGGGGCGGTTGCCGGGTTGGCCATCGAAGCTTCTGTTTACATGCACAGTTATGGAGTGACGGAGAAGGATGCAGCACGGGTTTCTGTGCGGGACCGGAGACATGCCACCAACAATCCCTACGCTCATTTGCGGGGAGAGATTACGATTGAAGACGTTCTCCGTTCCCCCATGCTCTCTTACCCGGTCAAACTCCTGGATATGTGTCCGAGAACTGATGGGGCCTGCGCGGTCATCTTTGCTGGAGAAGGGCGGGCGGAGAAGATCACGGACAAGCTGGCCTGGGTTTGGGCCACAGCTACTCGTCACAATTACGTCTATCTGGGAGATTGGGATCTTCAGGGTATGAGAACCCTGGAGTCCGCATCCAAAGAAGTTTATCAGAAGATAGGAATCCGGGAGCCCCTAAAAGAGATCGACGTTATGGAGCTTTATCTGCCTTACTCTTTTGCGGGGTTGAGCTGGATTGAATCGCTTGGCCTCTGTAAAAGGGGGGAAGCTCCTCGCCTTCTTTGGGATGGAGTAACGGACATGGGTGGGCAACTCCCCATCAACCCTTCAGGTTGAGTGATCTCCTGCAATCCTATCGGAGCGACAGGGCTGATCCGTATTGCTGAGGCGGCCATGCAGATCCAGGGCAAGGCTGACAAACGCCAGGTTCCGGATGCGAAGGTCGCGCTGGCTACAGGGTTCGGCGGCTGCGGGTGGTCCGATATAATGATTTTGGGGAAAGAAAAGATATAGTTTTTTTCGCCCTCACGCCTTACGACTCACACCTGACGGCCCTATAAAAAGGAGACATCCATGGAAAAGAAAGAGCTCTTGACCATTTCTTCTGGCGAGAAGGCCCAGCCCTTTCAATGGTCTGTAGGCCGGTACGGAAGTAAATTTTTGGCGGAATTAAGAGATCATAAAAGAATCTTGGGAATTAAATGCTCTTCCTGCGGCTGGGTTTACGTTCCTCCCCGCCGCGTATGCGGTAAGTGCTTTGTGGAAATGTCCGAATGGGTAGAACTCCCTCCGAAAGGGACCCTTACTGCATTTACGGTACTGATGTTCTCTTTTGTTGATCCAGACACGGGAAAAGAGCGTCCAGTTCCTTACGGGTATGGGTATATCAAGTTCGATGGGGCAGATAGCTCCTTCCCGCACTTTCTGGAAGAAACGGATTATAAGAAGATCAAAATTGGAGCAAGAGTGGAAGCAGTCTTTGAAGAAAAGCGCCGAGGGCATCTCCTGGACATCAAACACTTCCGCATCATTCCAAAATAATTTTTTCACCACAGAGCACGCAGAGAACGCGGAGAATAGAAAATCAAAAACAAAAAACAAAATTCGCCATTCAGTTATAATTTTGATTTTTGGATTTCGGATTCAACCGATCTTTGCGTTCTCAGCGTTCTCTGCGCTCTCGGCGGTGAAGGTTTTTCAATCTGCCCAGCGCGGGGGCCATTCCATCACCATATTCCCCCTTGTATCAAAAGGGATATCCTGCAATTCTGAGACCACTTGCAATTTAGGGTTTGCCTTGGCTTCACTGAGCATGGGCTCAGAAGCCCAGAGATACTCCATTTCCAGTGTATTCTTAATCCAGACCAGGCGTAGATCCCTTGAGTCCAAAACTCCAGAGTTATCGAAGGCAGCTTGTAGGGCTTCGCGATCCTGGTCGAAAGCAATGGGGATCCGCCCACATTCCGGCCCCATGCCTGTTATGCTGTTGATCGCTGTTGGTACTGGATCAATCTTCTTTACCAAACGTTTGGTAGTGTATTCCGCGAAGCCAATTCCGATGGCATTCCCCTCCGTCTCTGGAGTGAGATCGCGAACGAAGATGCGGGTAATCTTTGGCTCCTTGAGGGGAGGGCTGCCGATAAAATAGAGGCGCCCAGTGACGTTGGGGTCCATGCCCGCGCCGCTGATGTTCTTCCCGATTTCATCCACCACCAGCACGTCTATCTGCTTGAAAGGGAGGCGGGGCATAATCTCCTTGGCCCTCCGCAAAAGAGGTTTTTCTCCTTCCCAAAAATCTTTCGGCTCCAAAAGGTGAATGGAGGCGGTCTGGTCATATTGATTCTCTATGATCCCCACACCAAAAAAGAAGGGCAGGGCTTTGAGGATGATGGGCTGGATCTCAGGGAGCATGGCGGAAAACCCATGCTTGATGGTCAGGCGATGGGCCATGAGGGCGCCTTTGTGCTTGCCCATGCCAATGACCACCATTTTATTCAGGCCACTTTCGATTTCATAATCGAAATCGGTATGAGGTTTGGTGCGATTGACCACAATGATCTTATCTGCCTGGGAACAGATATGGGCATCGATGAACACGGGCGTGCCAAACTTTGTCCGCCCAATTTCTTTCACTTCCATGGAAGAGATGATAGGAGCGCCCACATATTCTTCGGTAATGCCCAGGTGGTGCAAAATCTGCACCTGGCCTTCGGCTGTGGCCCCTCCATGGGACCCCATACAGGGGACGAGAAAGGGTTTAGCGCCTGAGGTTTTTAGCCGGGTGACGATGACCTTTAATACCTTGGCTTTGTCACGAATTCCCCGGCTGCCGGCTGTAAGGGCGATGCGCTCTCCAGGCCGGACTTTGCTGGATAATCCAAACTTGTCGAGCAGGGCGTTCATTTCCTTTTCTACATCGGGAAGTCGAGGGGTAGCGATCTTCTGGCGGATTTTAAAGACTCTGGGTAGAGGATCCACGCTTCTTTCCTCCTTGAAAGTAATGGTCAGAGTATATCACATTTGCCGTTTCTGCCAAAGGACTGGCCAGAGGGTTCCAGGGTTCAAGGATTCAACTTTTTCCCTTGAACCCTTCTTTAAGGTGGGAGCAAAACTCCTTCCGGCCAGTTTGGGGAAAGCAGGACGCTCTCCCTGCCGTCAACGATAATGGCGTGGGCGTGGGGGAATTGCTTTAGGAGAGCAAAACCTTTTTGGGGGCCGAGCACAAATACAGCAGTTGCCAAGGCATCGGCGTCCATTGCTGAAGGAGCCATAATGGTGACACTCTGGCATTCTCGGGCAGGCATCCCTGTTAAAGGGATTAAGATGTGATGGTATCGTTCCCCTCCGTGGGAGAAAAATTTCTCGTAATCCCCTGACGTGGCTACTGCAGCCTGAAAGGGTCTAAGCTTCGCGACCAGCGCAGAAGGGAGACGGGGATGCTGGATTCCGATGATCCATGGTATTCCCTTTTCCTTTGAGCCCTTAACTTTGAGATCCCCTCCAGCATTAACGAGAAAATTTTCCACCCCTTCTTTCTGGAGGATAGCACAAGCTTTGTCCACAGCGTATCCTTTGGCAATGGCCCCCAAGTCAAGCTCCATCCCCCCGTCTTGTAGAAAGACTGAGCATCTGGCGTGATCTACTTTGATCTTCCGATAATCCACCTTCCTCAAGTTCTCGCGCAGAATTTTTCCCTCTGGAATCTTCCCTTCCCGAAAATTCCACATCCGGAAAACAGGGCCAATGGTAATATCGAAGGCTCCCGCAGAAAGGCGGGAGAAGTATAGGGCCCGTTCGATGACCTCCAAAGTCTCGGGAGAAACCTGGATTTCTTTTTCCCCGGCATGACGAGTAATTCGGCTTATCTCGCTATCCTCCCGGTAATGGCTCATGAGAAAATCAATCCGCTCTACTTCCCGGAAAGCTGCTGACATGGCTTCCTCGGCCTTCTTCAGGTTCACCTGAGAGACGGTGATCTCTACCGAGGTTCCCATGATCATGCGGGATTGGCGAAAAATTTGCCCTTCTGAAGTCTGACTTAGAGAGTCGACCGGAGAAAAAAGCGTCGAGGAGAGAAGGAGCCCTATGAAAAGGAGAATTTCGAATTTCGAATTTCAAATTTAGTTTGAGAGGTTCGGGCTACGGGTTTCGAGTTATGGCCTGGAAGTATTGGAATAGGCATTTTTTTATTTTAACCCGAAACTCGGAACCAGAAACTCGAAACTTCTTTGTTTATCCCCACAAAATCAAACCAAGAGAATAGGGGTTTACCAGCAGGGAATGAAAGGGAAGGATGCGCACCCGGAAGCCATGTCGGCCAACTCCTCGACAGGGTATCTCTCCCCGGAAAATGGTTTGGTCTTTTTCCTGGGTAAAATCCTGGAGGGAGATAGTCTCCCGGTCCAAGAAGTCGGCCTTAGAATCCACCGGCCCGTAATAAATGCTCACGGAAAGGTCGCTCGGCGAAATCTGCCCCAGACGCATGCGCACTTCCACCTTGAGGGTATCGCCAATCTGGATAATTCTTTTTGTGTCCGCCCTTTTTTCCAAAATCTGCAATTGCGCCCAATTCGCCCGCAATTTGTCTGCCCAAGCGCTAAGCTGGCGAGCCCCCGCAAACCCATCGACTCCGATTCGATCCCAGTTAAGGGCCAAAGGTAGGTAAAACCGGTGGACGTAATCTTGGAGCATGCGGTGAGAGTTGAAGCGGGCTGCCAGGGTGCACATGGAGTTTCTCATCATGCGGATCCATCCGCGGGGGATATTGTCCCGGCCCCGTTCATAGAAGAGGGGAATAACATATCTTTCCAGGAGATCATAAATCGCCTGGCTTTCAACCTGATCCTGGTAGGCACTATCCTCATATTCTTCTCCTGAGCCGATGGCCCATCCAATACCAGCTTCGTATCCTTCGGCCCAC
>JACRCA010000042.1 GCA_016234425.1 Deltaproteobacteria bacterium
AAGGAAGAGGAGGGCAAAATGGGTGCGACACAAGTTTTGGCAGAATTCGTAAGTAAAACCTCTTTCGCCAACCTGCCCAAAGAAGTGGTCCATAAGGCCAAGGGCATCATCCTGGACACTCTCGGTTGTGGAATTGCCGGATATTCTCTGGCCAGCCAGGAGTTTCACTGGATCTTCGATTTGGTGAAGGAGATGGGGGGTTCACCTGAATCTACGGTCTTCATCGAAGGAATGAAGACTTCTTGCCCTCACGCGGCCCTGGTCAACGGAACTTTAATTCACACCATTGATTTTGACGACACTCACGTAGGATCGATCTCCCACCTGGGAGCACCCGTAATCTCCTCGGCCTTAGCTATGGGAGAGAAAGTGGGGGGAAGCGGTCCTGCTTTAATTACGGCGGTCATTCTGGCCTATGAGGTGGCCTCTCGAATCGGCAAGGCCATCATGCTCTCACACTACAAATACTGGCACCCCACGGGAACGCTGGGAACAATTGCCGCAGCCGTAGCAACTTCCAAGCTTCTCCACCTTAAGGCGGATCAGGCAGAGCAGGCCATCAGCTTGGCAGCCGACGGAGCCTCTGGCCTGCGTTACTGCATCGATTTCGGAGATTTCTCCAAGAGCCTCCATCCCGGCTTAGCCGCTTGGAACGGGATTATGGCCGCTCAAATTATTGCCCGGGGGGCGGTGGGTCCCAGGGGACTCCTGGAATACAAATCCGGTTTTTGTGAGGCCTACTCGGACGAACCCAACATGAAATCCTTGACCGAAAACTTGGGTACGTTTTATGAAATCATGACCGACAGCTTGAAGGCATTTCCAACAATCCTTATAAGCCATGGTCTCATCCAGGCAACTTTGAAGGTCATGGCCGACAGAAAATTGCGCTTGGAGGACCTGGAAACCATCCACTGCAGGGTAACCCCCACGGCCCCCGGCCAGGGGATCAACTATTCCCCAGAAAACCCCTTAGCCGCAAAGTTAAGCATTCCTTACTGCGTGACCCGTGCCGCAGCCGATGGGTATATCGCCATGGATCAGTTCCGGGAAGATAAAATTGGAGATCCCAAGATCTGGGAGTTCATGAAGAATGTAACTGTGGAACCAGCTTCCCAGTTTCATGAAAAATATCCAGGAACCTTGGCTGCCCAGGTAGAAATTCAAACGAAAGACGGCCGGCGGTTCAAGGACGAATCGATCTATCCCAAGGGCCATCCCCAGAATCCCATGACGGATGATGAAATCAAAGAAAAATTCCGCCGCTTGTCAAACTTAACTTTAGATCCTAACCGGACAGAGCAGATTATTGAAAAGGTGTATGGCTTGGAGAACCTAAAAAATACAAAAGATTTGGTTGGCCTGCTGATTAAATAAAGTTGGAGCGAACTGCGAGTTATAAAGTCGGTTTTTGAAATTGGATCATTTAATTCTTACGTATATGAATCTGAGAATTTTCTTCTAACAGTCTTGTCATTCCCGCGTAGGCGGGAATCCAGGCTTGTCCCTGCGAAAGCAGGGAACCATATCGAAGATTGTGGATTCCCCGCATCAAGTGCGGGGCAAGCTCTGCTTTCGCAGGAATGACAGAAAGGGTTCCCCAAAATTTCAAATATCTTCGATTTGGATTTAGGATTTGTCTCGGATTCCTGAACTTGCCAGGAACAGGTTTCGATATTCGAATTTCGAATTTTTCAAAGACACGAGCCCACCTGGCCAGCCAGAGAGGGATACTCCATTAACTCCTTAAAAATACCCCGTGGAAAAGGAGGAAGAGATGATTCGGAAGATCGCCCATATTGGAGTGGCCGTAAAAAATATAGAAGAGGCGGAGAAGTTTTATGAGGAAATCCTCTCCCTAAAGGTCAGCGATCGGGAACAGCTCCGGGAAATCAAGGCTAGTTTCATTCCCGTGGGGGATACGGCAATTGAACTTTTGCAATCCACTACGCCCGAAGGAGTCCTCGCTAAATTCATCGAAAAAAAGGGCGAAGGGATTCAGCACATCGCCTACCAGGTGGATGACATCGAAAAAACTCTGGAAGGACTCAAAGAAAAAGGGGTAAGCTTGATTGATGAGCAGCCCCGAAGAGGAGCCCACCACTCTAAAGTCGCCTTCCTCAACCCGAAGAGCACCTATGGTGTACTCATCGAATTGGTAGAGCCAGAGAAGAAATCATAAAAAGTGCCGGTGTTTAGTGTCAGTGTAAGTGTAAGCTACTCCATTGATCGGACCTTTCTGATCTTTGCCTCGGTCAGCGGATTCAAAAGGGGAGAGGAAATGTTGCTTTCGGTCGATTCTTCAGCACCCTGGTAGAACATTGCAAAAATTGAGGAGTGTAGATCCCCTAGCCAAAGCTATTTTCTGGCTTTCATCTTAGGTGGAGTTTCGATGGTTATCATTGCCAGTAAGAGACCCAAAATGATCCCCCCGGAAACAAGGCTCTTTCCTAAAAATCTCATTTTCTTAACCTCCTCTCATAAATTGGCACCATGGGTGCTGATCCAATTATTTTCCAGGCATCCTACCAAATCAAGGGCGAATGGAAAAGCAAAATCATTTCTTGCCTCATTTCTTCTCTTTGGCGGACCCAGCTACCCAGAAAAGAATGCAGGCCAGTACCAGAGCCGGGATACATAAAAAGAAGGGAATCCTGTAACTACCGGTCAAATCGTAAAGAAGCCCTCCCAGCCAGGGACCCAATGCCCCTCCCATCCCATTCCCGATGTTAATAAAACCATAGATACTCCCAAAATGCTTTCCCGAAAACATATCGGCCATCATGGCCGCCACGATGGGACCGCGCGCTCCAAATCCCAATCCAAAGAGGATGGCGTAAAGGTAAAGCCAGAATACGGATTGCAGTGCGGGCAAGAAAATGAGAATGAGAATTCCGGCGATGGAACTGATAAAGCTCCAGGTGACGGCTTTCTCTCTTCCGATGCGGTCGGAGAGAGCTCCGAAAAGGGGTCTTCCGGCCGTACTCAACAAACCCATGGTTCCGAAGACAAGAGCAGCCAATATCTTGCTGTAACCCTGGTCGATGATGTAGGCCACCTGGTGGATGGCCACGGGATAAATGCCTAAAGGAATGAGAAAAAAAGAGATAAAGAGCGCCCAGAAAGGCAAGGTTTTCATGGAGCGCCTTAAGGTCCAATCTCCTTTCTCCCTTGGGTCCTCGGCCTTGGGAAGCGGGCTTTGTTGATCTGGGTCTGGGCCTTCACTTTTCATTTTTCGATTCGGCCGGTCCTGCAAGAAAAGGTTTAATGGCAGCAGGAGCACCAGGACCGCCAGGCCAAAAACCAGGTAGGTCAGCCGCCATCCCAGGCTGGATATAAGGTATTGGGCCGAAGGTCCGACAGCAAGAATTCCGATTCCCATCCCGGAGAAAGCGATGCCCACCATGCTACCACGATTTCTGACGAACCAGTTGGAGAGCAGGACCGAATTGGGC
>JACRCA010000394.1 GCA_016234425.1 Deltaproteobacteria bacterium
CAACAGGGTGGGGCTATGATACTTGTTGGATGCTCTATAGTGCGCAGTTCATGATAGGAGGAGCTTACACACTTCTGCGCCATGGTCATATAAGGATAGATATTGTTTACAATTTATTATCACCTAGAGGAAAGCAGATTTTTGATGCCGTTGTGTACGTTGTGGTTTTTCTGTTCACCATGGTCTTATTCACCTGGGCCGGCGTTAAGTTTGCTGCGGACGCATGGGCCACTAATGAAAAGCTCTCCACGACGAATTGGTTCTTCCCCTCTGGCCCTATCAAGACAATCATACCGGTTTCTTTTTTCCTCCTCGGTCTCCAAAGTCTGGTTGAACTTATTCGAAATATATCGATCCTCGTAAAAGGAAAAGAGTGATGAGTGCTGAGCAGTTCGCCGCCGTGGTAATGTTTACCCTCCTCCTGGCCATGGTGATTGGTGGCGTTCATCTCGCCTTTGCTTTGATGTTTATGGGCCTTATTTTGGGCCTGATCTACCAGGGTCCAGCGATCTTTCCGATGGCCATGTTACAGATTTTTGATGTCATGGAAAGTGAGATCCTGATTGCCGTCCCTCTTTTCGTCTTTATGGGAACCATCCTTGAAAGAAGTGGAATCGCAGAAAAAGTGTACCAAAGCCTGTATGAATTCTTCGGCCCGGTGAGGGGCGGACTGGCCATTGCCACCGTCGTAACCTGCACGATTTTTGCCGCCTGCACAGGTGTCATCGCCGCCACCGTCACCACCATGACCTTGTTAGCTATTCCATCCATGCTCAAGAGAAAATACGATAAGGGATTGGCTACCGGGGTCGTCTGTGCCGGAGGAAGCTTAGGGATCCTCATCCCCCCGAGCGTCATGTTGGTCATGTACGGGCCGATGGCGAACTTATCGGTAGCGAAGCTTTTCGCAGCGGCTCTTTTTCCAGGCCTCCTTCTGTCTGCTCTATACTTAGCATATATTATCGTTAGGTGTTGGCTTCAGCCGGAGGCCGCCCCCGCCATCTCTCCCGAGGAAAGACCTGCCGTCGGTGCCAAACTGGTGCTCCACACTGCCGTCCAAATACTGCCCGCCTTTTTCCTCATCATCGCAGTGCTGGGGTCTATCATCGCTGGGATCGCCTCTCCCACCGAAGCCTCGGGGGTGGGTGCGTTTTGCGCCCTGCTGCTTGCCGCAGCATACCGCAAGCTAACCGTCCAATACCTAAAAGAAGCTGCTTATACGACCCTAATTGTTTCCACCATGGTTTTTTTCATCATTTTCGGGGCTGGTATATTTAACGCTGTATTTCTCTATTTAGGCGGCGGCAATTTGATAAGAGACGCGTTAATTGGGCTGCCATTTGGCAAATGGTTTATCCTGGCCACAATGATGTTTATACTCTTTATCGGGGGCTTCTTTATAGCTTGGCAAGGACTCCTGTATATCGTCGTTCCCATTTTCCTGCCCGTAGTTGCGGCGATAGGATTTGATCCTTTATGGTTTGCCTTGCTTGTCTGCGTCAACCTGCAAATGTCTTTTCTGACCCCGCCTTTTGCCTATGCGATCTTCTTTGTAAAGGGAGCTGCCCCTCCTGAAATAACCACCTTGGATATTTACCGGGGTGTTGTCCCTTTTGTTTCTCTTCAGGCACTGGGGCTTACTATATGCATCTTATACCCCGAGATTATCTTATGGCTTCCTCGAGTAACGCTCGGGGCTGTGGGAAAATGAGAGGGATTCATCCCGCAGCAGGGACTCCGGCCATGGCCAACTCCAGATCTGTTGTCCTTACTGCTCCCCGGCAGATGTCTATGCAAGAGTTTCCCCTCCCAAAATTGGAAAAAGAAAGCCTCCTGCTGAAAATAGAATTGGTGGCCATCTGTGGCTCGGATGTCCATCTCTATGAAGGGGTGGGGTTTAAGGCTTCTTTTCCCAAAATCCTTGGGCATGAATTCGTTGGCCACATTGTCGATATGGGTGAAAAGGCCGCGGAATCCTATGGCCTCAGGTTCGGTGACCGGGTCACTGTGGAACCTTACGTCCTCGCCCTAAGCTGCGATGATTCCCGTTTGGATCTGGCCAAAAAGATTGGTGCTACAGAATATTTTCAAGCCTGCCAACCTCTGAACGATCCGTTCTAACCAGACTCTGGCACCACAAAAAATTAATAGTAATGTGTCCCCGGAATTTCGTTCCCTTGTTAAGAATCAAGGCGTGACACCGGGGCATTTAGATCGATGCTGTCAAATCCGGGTCGAATAAATGACCTCGCCCTGGGGAATGTTTCCTCGACGGCCTGCCTTAAAAGGTCAAGAAAAGAGATGATTTCAAAAACGCTCTCAGTATAGAGATGGTTATAGTGCGGAATCACTGCCCAAGCGCCGATAGAACGGTCAATGGCGATAAGGGCGGTCTTGGCTGAGCCATCCGAATCGCTAGCGAATTCATCTCATCTCTCCTCTTCCTCCTCGATCTTTCCCCGGATAGCTCGTGTGACCTTAGCAGCAACAAAGTATTGGTACCACCGGATCACCTCGAAGGCTTCCTCAAGGTTCACTCCCTTGTTCTCTACAGTGGCAGTTTCGAAAAAGAGTCCCTCCCTCTCTCGGAACCAATCTTCCACCATTTTGCTGTAGCTCTTAGCGGCGCGGCAAATCACGTGATTTTCCGCAGCCTCATCATTCGCCCGCATACTTTCTGTGTCACTCACTGAATC
>JACRCA010000397.1 GCA_016234425.1 Deltaproteobacteria bacterium
CTGCCCTCCGTTCGTTGCTGTTACCGGAGTAACGGTCCGGAAGCTCAGCGGCTAAATATCGGGTGTGTTTCATGACGTTGTCCAAAGACAACTCTTTCAAAATGGTCTCTCTCACTAACTGATCTTCCATCGGCTTCTCATCCTCTCTCTATGGGTATTAGGATTTCAGAGGCCCTCTCAACTGGGTGTTGGGCCTAGGCTAATCCTTAAAAATCTCGCTTCTTGGGCGGTGGAATCGGGAAGGCCAGCTTGCTTTGCGAGAGTTTCAGATCTACCAGGGTTTCGATTAGCTTAACCGCAGCGCCCGCTGGATCCACTACCGGCACACCGAGCTCCTGCTGCATCTTCTCTGCCAGGCCGACCATCCCGAAACATCCTGGGATGAGCACTTGGGCTCCATCTTCCTCTATAGCTTTTCGGCCGGCCTCTAGCATGGCCATCAAAGTGGCGTCCAGATCATCGTGAAGACTCAAGACGCGTGCTTCGATGCACCGGACCGACGCCAGCTTGGCAGATATGCCCAGCTTCATGGCCTCTATCCTGTGCCGGTCAGCTGCCGAACGGACCGTGCCGATGATCGAGAATCGGTGCCCCAGCCCAGTGGCCAAAAGCATGGAAGCCTGGCCTGACCCCACAACAGGAATGCTGACGATCTCCCGGGCAGGATCGAGGTTAGCGTTTCCGAAGCAGGTGATGATAATGCCATCGAATCCTTTTTCCTCGGCCTCTTTCACCAGGCGCAGGGTGTTCAGGGAACCGATGTGTATGTCGAAATAGGATTCTATGGATTCAGCCCCTTGCCTTATGGATACGATCTCCAGGTGGGTGTCGGGCTTGGCATAGGAGCGAAGAATTTTTTCCTCCCGCTCCAGCCAGGTTGCCGTCACGCCCGTGATGGCGTGGATTACTCGAATTTTCATTCTCTGCCCGCTTTATTCAGTAAGGAGAAAGTATGGAAAAGGTTGCGGATCGCTAACCGATCGTTTGCTGCAGAAGTCTTAAAACATTTCCTCCGATAATCTTTTTAATCTCATCATCCGCATAGCCTCGGGCTACTAAAGCCCGGGTGATATTGGGCCACTGACCGGGGTTCTCGATAAACTCAATATGAGTAGCCGGCAATTCTTTGAGGGCCTTGGTCATATCCATGAAACCCCGGATGTATCGATGAAGCCCCACATGGTCGCCGAACATGGCATCGGTTCCGATAGCTACATGATCGATGCCTACCAGGTTTACGAAGTAATCCAGATGATCGAGGACATCAAATACGGTCTGAACTTCTTTATGACTGATCAGGTTGGGGACGGCAGCCACCCCGATCACACCGCCACGTTCGGCAATGATTTTCAGGAGGATGTCCGACCGGCCCCTGGGATTTTTGTGTAACCCCTGGGCAAAAGTATGCGTGCAGCAGCAAGGAGCCCCGGAAGCCTCGACAGCTTCTTTAGTGGCTAGGTCAGAGCTGTGGGAAAGATCGATCAGCATTCCCAGGCGATTCATCCTTTCGATGACTTTAAAACCAAAGCTGCTCAGCCCGCTATCGGTTCTTTCGGTGCACCCATCGGCAACCGTTGTCCGGGAATTATACGAAAGCCCCAAGCATCGGATCCCCAGGCCATAAAGCATGTCCAACCTGTCCAAGTCGTTATCAATCATCTGGGCATTCTCGATGTGTGGAATGATGGCCGTCTTGCCGCTTTTCTTGGCCTCCAGGATATCTTTCACAGAGTATCCCCTGATCACGGCAGCTTGATGATGATCCATATCCGCCTGCCGGATGCCTAGATCCCAAATCAGGTCATTCAACTGCCAAGGAGTTGGCGAAGAGCGTCTTCCCATGGATCCCCCAAAACCGCATAGACAGGCGGTCATTCCAGACCTCTTGATGCCTTCATATCCCATGGCTGGTCTGCCGAACCTGGCCAATGTCTCAAAGTCTTTCAGGTCCTCAGGAAGCACCGTCAGATGATTGTGAAAATCGATGACGATGGATTCCTGATGGAGACGCGCCGCCCTTTCTTCATCTTTCGGAGAAAGTTCCACTACCCGTTCTTCGATTCTGCCCACCACTTTGCAGAGTGGCACGGGAATAACATTTTCTTGCAAATATTCATAGGACATGATCTTCCTCCTTTCCACGGATGGTAAGGAGTTTTAAGCACTTTTCGGCAGGAAGGTCCGACCCGCCAGAGCTCCCCCATCCACCTTTATGGTCTCCCCGGTGATGTATTCTGAACCCTCCTCGGCCAGGAACAAAACCACCCTGGCCACCTCTTCCGGATGGCCGAACCGATTCAGCGGGATCCCCTTAAGAAAGGCTTCCATGTACTCCCGCCTAGCAGGAGATATGGGCCCTTCGTGGGATACCTGAATGAAGCCCGGGGCCACGGAGTTGACCGTAATACTATGAGGAGCTAACTCTAAAGCGAGTACCCGAGTCAACATGGCCAAGGCTGCTTTTGAACAGCAATAATGTGCGGCACCAACCCGCGCCGATTCAGCAGAGCCGGAGGTAATGTTTACGATGCGACCGGGCACTCCATCGCGGATCATGATCCGACTGACTTCGCGGCTTATCAGAAAGGCTCCTTTGACATTAACCCGGAAGAGAAGATCCCACATCTCATCGGGCATTTCGATTACCGGGACATTGCTGCCAGGGCCTCGCGGCACCAAGGCGGCGTTGTTGACCAAGACATGAATTTTCCCATACTGCTGCCGCACTTGATTTACAATTGCACAAACGGACAAGGCGTCTCCCACATCCAGGGCCCATGCCCCGGCTTCTCCTCCCTTAGCCTGAATCTGCTTGGCCGTCTCTTCGGCAGAAAAAGCGGCGAGGTCTGTTACGGCCACGATAGCCCCTTCTGTCCCAAAGGCCTTAGCAATGGCCGCGCCGATGTTCCTTCCAGCGCCCGTAATCAAAGCCACTTTTCCTTGAAACCGCAAGCGACCCTCCTTTCTGTCTTTAGGCAGTCTCGATCGTTCATAAAGGTTGGAGGTAAAATTTTTCCATAGCTCCCCGGTATCTCTCCATAAGCCTGGAATACACCTGCAACGGCGGGTGAGCGCCTTCTGGAAGAAATGTCTTATAAGGCCGTTTTCTAGCCAGTTCTTCAAACTCAGCCCTTATTTTCGCCAGCCCTTCCGGGGTCGTCAGGAGGTCAAAAGCTGAAAAGGCTGCGACTTTGGCGCCGGCGGTGATTCCCTTGTGGGCGATGGAGGTAACCCCTGTTGAAACCACTGTCCAGTGATGGGAGGGAGAGCCGGGAACACGAACCGGAAAACGCATGCTGACAGTGGGAGCTACCAGGGTTACGTCTCCCACATCGCTGGAGCCACCCCTTAAGGGTTCCGTATCTGGAGAGGTCAACTGCATGGGATAGTCCATTCCCTCGACAGGAAAGCCCGCCTCCTTTTGCAAAGCCTTAGCGTAGGCCTCTTCTTCCTCGGTGTACTCGACCTTTCCTACAGCCTGGATGTTGTTGAAAACCAGTTCCGCTAGAGCCTTGTTGCCAAACCGCTGATGCACGGCCGCTATAACCTTTAGTTCGTATGTGGTTTGGGTCATCAGGGCCGCTCCTTGAGCACAATCCAGAACCCATCTAAAATTGCTCTCTACATTCTCGTCTAAATCCCGTACGTAGTACCAGGTGCTAGCCCGGTCGGGAATTACGTTGGGCGTTTCACCCCCTTCGGTGGTTACCCAATGAGTTCTCTGCGTGACCGGAAGATGCTCCCGCATCCTTTCTGTTCCGGCATGCATGAGCTCGACGGCATCGACAGCGCTCCTTCCCATCCACGGAAATGACCCTGCATGAGAGGTCTTTCCCTGGAAGGCCACTATGAAAGAATACATGGCCGTGCCTTCCATCCCGTAAGCTACCTTGAACGTGCTGTCGCCGTGGCAGTCCAGCACCACATCCACATCTTTAAACAGGCCAGCTCGCACCATGTAAGGACGGCTGGCCAGAAGCTCCTCGGCCGGTGAACCAAAAACCTTTAGAGTCCCGTTCAATCCTTTCTCTTGCATGATTTCTTTAAGGGAAATGACCGCCAGAGCTTGCATAGTACACATGGTGTTGTGGCTGCATCCATGGCCTGGTGCGCCCGGGACTACGGGCTCTTTTATGGGCGAGCCACCCTTCTGCGAGAGCATGGGCAAGGCATCGTACTCCCCTAAAAAACCGATGACCGGCTTACCAGTTCCTTGGCTCCAGGTGGCCCCGAAAGCAGTGGGCATCCAGGCCACCCCCCGTTCCACCTTGAACCCCGCTTCCTCCAAGGTATTAGCCAGGAGGGTGGAGGATTTAACTTCCTCAAATCCCAGTTCAGCATAACTCCATATGGCATGCGAAATCTTCCAGAACCTCTCCTGCCGTGCTTCTACAGCTTTGGCAATTTTAAGCTTTTCAGAATTCATAGTGGCCATAAACTCCTCCAAAGCATCGAACATCTGCCCTCAAAAAATTTTTCCCACTTTTGCCCCAACCTTTCCTTACGTCTATCCCTGGGCCTTTCTTTGATATCTGATCTTCCCATCCACCATAGTCAGGTCCCCGCGAAGGTCCTTTATCTCTTCGGGATCAACTTTAAGGATGTCGCCAGAGAGTACCACCAGGTCCGCCAGCTTTCCCACCTCGATGGATCCTTTGATATCCTCCTCGAAACTGCCGTGTGCCCCGGCCAGCGTGTAGGCCCGGATGGCCTCGCGCACCGTCACCTTCTGCGCCGGCCCGATGTCCTGGCCCGACTCGGTCTTTCTGGTAACCGCTGCAAATATAGCTGGCAGAGGGTTACATGGGACTACCGGCAAGTCCGAGTGGAAGGCCACTATGATCCCCCGATCCAGCAACCGCCGGGCAGGCACAGCCCAATCCAGCCACTCAGGATGATACTTCTGGATGTAGCCGTCCCCGACCCAGTACAGGAAAGCCGGTCCTATGACAGGAATGACCCCCAGATCGCGGATACGATCTGCTAAGCTGTCGTCGCAGAAGGTGCAGTGCTCGATCCGGAAGCGGTGATTATCTCTGGGGATCTTTCGCAACGCCCGTTCGTAACTCCTAAGGGTCATCTCGATGGCCTTGGTGCCCACTGCGTGGACACACACCTGGTATCCGGCTTCGTGGCCCTGAAAAACTAAGCGGTCAAGTTCCTCCTGGGTCATGTGTAGAATTCCGGTATAATGGTTGCTTCCTGGATAGGGAGTCCACATGGCCGCTGAGCCTCCGCTTCCGCTTCCATCCATCTGCGCTTTGAAGCATCCAAGGCGCATCCACGGGCTTCCGTAACCTGTGAGCAGCCCTGTCTTCACGTAATCCGTTCCCAGGGTGACCGGGCCACTGTTTCGCACCGCGTAGTAAACCCTGAATTGGATCTGGTGCCCGGCGATCTTCTTCTGGAAGAGCCTGATCTCATTCACATCTCGCCCACTCATGTCAGCGGTGCTTGTGATGCCGTACTGCATGAACTCCTGGTTCACTGCATCCATCCCCTTGTCCAGGAGATCAACCGAGGGCGCAGTTTTGACCCTTAAGGGGATGTGGGAGTGCTCCAGAAGAAGGCCGGTGGGCTCCCCTTTGGAATCGCGCTCGATCATGCCTCCATGAGGGTCGGGTGTATTGCGGTCGATGCCCTCTGCGGCCAATAGCTTGCTGTTCACCACAGACATGTGGCCGCAGGTCCGGGTGAGGAATACCAGGTGATCAGGGGCCACCTCGTCCAGGTCCCACCGTGTGGGCCGTCGGCGATCCGGATACTTGGTCTCGTCCCATCCCCGGCCCACAATCCACTGGCCTTTTGGGGTCTTGGCGGCCCACGCTGCCACCACTTTCTTGATATCTTCCACAGACCGTACTTCCGGGTATCCAACGTAGGCCCGGAGTTTGGCGGTGCCCGCGTACCCAAAGTGGCAGTGGGCGTCATTGAATCCCGGCAGAAGGCTCCTTCCCGCCAAATCGATGACCTTATCCTCCACGCCGATTCTTTTGCGGGCCTCTTCGGTAGTGCCTACAAAGGAGATTCTGTTCCCACAGACCGCCACGGCCTGGCATTCTTGGTCATTCGGATCCACCGTCAGGACGCTCCCATTGAGAAAGATGGTCTCTGGAGATTGTTGCATAGGGTAACTTTCCTTTCTTCCCAGCGATCGAAAGGATGTTTCATTTCTTAAAAAAAGTGACAGATAAATTAGGCCAGCGGTTCAAGGCTATCCTATTTTTAAAAGGGTGTAAATAACCTTTTTCATCCCCGCCTGAGGGTCTCCTGAGTATGGGGCATTGTGTCAAGGTTGATTCCCCCTTTTGTCTGATCTATGGATCGTAAATCCCCACCAGGACAAATTTCCCTTGACATGGAAATTGCGCTTCTTTATATTGAACTTTAACAATTAACACTCAACCAGGTGATAGGAAAATGTAGAGGGACGCTGGAGAAGAACCAATATCAGGAAACGGGAAGACCTATGAAGCTGAACTTAAGATGGAAGGAGGAGAGCCATGAGAACATGCAAGAGCGGGGTTTTATTAGCGGTCATCTTTCTTTTCTTCTTCGCTGCATTGATTGTCGGGGTGCCCCCGGCAGCGGCACAGGAAAAGTGTAAGGAGACAACATACATTACCATTAGCGATGGCGTGTCAACGGCAGGCACCATGATGGTGGCAGCCAAATGGGCCGAGCTGATAACTAAAAAAGTCCCCTGCGTCTCAGCCAGCGCAACAACCGGGTCTTTTGTGGCCAATGCCCTGGCGGTGAACCAGAAACGCCACACCATTGGACAGGGCGATCCTAACACCTTACATATTGCCACCAGAGGGTTAGACGAGAAGTTCAAAGGGAAAGAGACCAAAGACCTTCGGTTTATCAATGCCTTTCATCACGGTGCCTTTCACATCTTCGTTCCCAAAAACCATCCCATCAAGGCGGTGAAAGAGATCGCCACATATCCGTGCAGGAATGTGATGGTAGTCTCCCGCCTGGGTGGCACTTACACCTGGGTGAGCAAGATATTCGAGGCTTATGGCAGCTCTTTCGAAGACCTGCAAAAGCGAGGCGGGTCGCTTGCGTTTGTGGACTATCAGGGCGGGGTTGATTTGATGAAGGATGGTCAAGCCGATATCATGCTGGTCCATACCACAATCCCCAACTCCTCTGTCATGGATATCGACACCAACCCGGGCTGTCGTTTTCTTGAGATGGAGCCTGAAATTATCGAGAGGCTCACCAAGCTGATTCCAGGATTCGTCCCGGTGACGATTCCCGGTGGCTCCTACCGGAACATGCCCAATGACTATCGCTCTATCGGCGTCTATTTCCACCACTTCACCCACAAGGACGTCTCGGAGGATCTTATCTACAAAGTCACCAAGGTCTTCTGGGAAAACGTGAAAGAATTTCAGGTCCTGGGGCCCTGGGGAAAAGCCATCAAACCGGAAACAGCCCTTCGCGCTGTGAATATTCCTGTGCACCCGGGGGCCGCGCGTTTTTACAAAGAGAAAGCTCTCCAGGTGCCGGATGTCAAGATGCCGTGAGCGCATTGTTAACATTCCCCAGCTCAACGGTCTCGGTAGTGAGTTTTGATTTGCCGAGGGTGGGAGCCGCTGAACAAAAAATCACGATGTTTATTCCTTAAAAGGTCCGGCCGCCGTATGACAGAATGATTCGGATCAACGCTATCCGTCATCCCTTCCATTAATATGAGAATTTACCTGCTGTCGTCCGAGCCGTGGCGGGCCCTCTCACCCTTCGTCGGTGGTCCAGTGATGAATTGCAGGCGATTTTCTTGAAGGATATTGAAATGACTGGACAAAAGGGTGAGAGCCTTGTTTACCGAGTGCAACTGCCAAAGGAGCCAGAAGGACCCTTTGAGTTCCTCATGTCCCAACAAAAATTCAGCGGACTGCTACTGGTGGCCTTTTTTATAGCTATAGTTGCCATCACTTTTTCATTATATCAGATTTTTACCGGATACTTCACCCAGCCCAGACCACAGGCCCACCGTTCCATGCACCTGGCATTTGCCTTGATCCTGATTTTTCTTCTTCATCCCCTTAGGCGCAAGTCATGGAGAGATAAACCTAACTGGCTTTCCCTGGTAGATTTTGCGATCATTGCCGCAGTAATCGGGATCGAGGTATGGATTGTCTGGGACCTGGATGCTTTCCTTTATAAAGAAGGAAGTATCACCAAGTTAGATCACATCATAGTGATGACTTATATTATTATTATTTTAGAGGCCACTCGCAGGTCGGTAGGTTGGCCTTTGGTTCTGGTGGTGGCATTTTTTATATTTCATGCTCGATTCGCCCCGTACTTTCCCAGCGTTTTCAATGGGCCCTCCGTCCCATGGGACTGGTTTGTAGAGGCCCAGATGATCCAATCCTACGGCATATTCAGCATCCCCATTGCCGTGGTAGCAGGATACGTTGCCTTATTTATTATCTTTGCAGAGGTTCTCAACCAAACCGGCGCAGGGAAATTCTTCATTGACATCGCCGTGGCCCTGATGGGATGGCAGGCAGGAGGGCCAGCCAAGACCGCGGTGGTCGCCAGCGGCGCTTTCGGGACCATCTCCGGCAGCGTGGTGGCCAACGTTGTGGGTACCGGCTCAGTGACCATCCCTCTGATGAAAGGAATTGGCTACCCCCGCCACTTTGCAGGGGCGGTGGAGGCGGTGGCTTCCACCGGTGGGCAGATTATGCCTCCGGTGATGGGGGCGGTGGCCTTCGTTATGGCTGAGTTCATGGGAGTCCCTTACATCAAGGTGGCTGCTGCTGCTGCCATACCAGCCATAATGTACTACTTTTCGTTGTTCGTCCAGGTGCACCTGGAGGCCAAGAAGGTTGGGTTGAGCGGACTGCCCCGGGAACAACTCCCCAGGATCCGGCCGGTGTTGATAAGTGGAGTTCACCTGGTTATTCCCTTGATCGTCCTTGTATGGATTCTGGTGGAAGGGGCCACCCCTGCAAAGGCGGCGTTCTGGGGGCTTTCCTTGATATTTTTACTGGCATTCCTGAAAAAAGAAACCAGACCCACCCCATATGCTTTCTTCAGGATGATGGAGAAGGCTGGACGGGTGGTGGCTCCTGTCTCCATAGCCTGCGCCTCGGCAGGGATCATCATCGGCTGCATCTTCGCTTCAGGCGTGGGTTTACGTTTCTCCTCATTCGTTATTGAGATTTCCGGGGGAAGCATGGTAGCTGCTCTGTTCGTGACCATGATCGCTTGCACCATTTTGGGCATGGGGCTCACCACCACCGCGGTGTACGTCACCGTTGCAGCCCTGATCATCCCGACCCTGATCAAGATGGGCGTGGTGAAAATGGCCGCACATATGTTTGCCCTTTATTACGGATGTCTCTCCGCCATCACCCCGCCAGTGGCCATAGGAGCGTATGCCGCTGCCGGCCTGGCCGATGCAAACCCCATGAAGACCGGATTCACAGCCTGGCGGCTGGGCCTTGCTGGGTTCATCGTTCCCTTCATGTTTGTTTATGCCCCCGAAATACTGCTGGAAGGACCCCCGATTCTCATTTTGTCCACCAGCTGCTCAGCCCTCATCGGCATCTTTTGCCTGGCCTCCAGTGTTGAGGGCTGGCTGTACACCAGGGAGAACTGGATTCAGCGACTGCTCCTGTTCATTGCGGCCTGTTTGTTGATCAAACCGGGGTGGAGAACAGACCTGGCAGGGGTTGTTTTGTTGACAATAGTGATCATCTGGCAAAAGATGCAGATTCGGTCAGCCGCGGTTGGACGGGAAGTCTTGCTCAAGGAAGAGAGTGGCACCCCTGGCGGTTGAAGCGCCTTTTTGTGGATGAGAGGATCGGAGAAACATGAAGCCAATCTGGTGGTTGTTAGTCATAGCAATGGGGATTGCATTTTATGTTTTAGGGAA
>JACRCA010000407.1 GCA_016234425.1 Deltaproteobacteria bacterium
AGAGGCCTTATCGATCTCCGACCGGATCGCGGTCATGAACCATGGAGTCATCTGCCAGGTGGCCAAACCTTGGGAAATTTACTCCGCACCAAAAGATGCCTTTGTAGCCGGATTCATTGGAGCAACCAACCTGATTCCGATTGAGGTAGCGGGGGCCAGGGAAGGGGTCCTGATCGGCAGTTGCGGTCAGGTCTCACTCGCTCTCCCAGCTCAGGATGAGCTGGAGCCGGGAGATCAAATCAAAATGGCCCTGAGGCCGGAGTTAATCCAGATTCTCTATCAGGGGGAAACAGTTCCTCCAACCCATTGGATTCTTGCAGGGCGGGTCACGCGGGTTGAGTACTTAGGGAACATGATTAAATATGAGGTCTCCGTTGCCGATAGAGTAAAACTGATAGTTTTGAGCTACAATATCGACCCGTCCCAACTCAAAAAGCTGGGCGAGGAGGTCAAGATCCATTACCCGATAAACCGCGCTATGCTCTTCCAGGAGGATCAGAAGGCGTGAAAAACCTCTTCTGGAATCTAACTGCCATTTTGATCTTTATTGCCGTTATTTTTTTCCTCATCGTCCCCGTCTCCATGGTTCTTACTGGAAGCCTTCAAACCTCGGAAGGAGGTCCTTATACCTTAAAGAACTTCCAAAAATTCTCCATGTACAGGACATACTGGCAAAGCCTTGGGAACAGCGTGGGCGTTAGCTTGGCTGCCTCCCTCTTGACCATCATTATGGCTGTTCCTTTGGCTTTCCTGGTGGCTCGCTATAATATCCCCGGCAAACCTTTCATCATTGCTATGAGCACGATTCCTCTAATGGTCCCCAGTTTCCTCGCCGCCTTTTCCTGGATTTTACTCCTGGGCCGGGCTGGTCTCCTGACGCCAATAATTCGGTCCCTCGGAATTCCTTTTGATTCCATCTATGGCCATGGTGGGGTAGCGGCCATCTTCACCATGCAGTTTTTCCCTTATGTCTTCCTGATGACCCTATCGGGCTTCAACGCCGTTGATGAAAGCGTCGAAGAGGCTGGACGAAGTCTGGGGACCGGTCCCTTCAAAACCTTTCTGAAGGTTTCCATGCCCTTGGTATTGCCAAGTATCCTTTCCGGTACTCTCCTGGTTTTCATGACGGCCATTGAAAATTTCGGCGTGCCGATGATTATCGGGGAGCAGAAACCCTACCTGGCGGTCCAAGCTTACATGGAATTCACCTCCGAGGTCGGTGAACACCCCGGTATGTCTTTCGCCTTGAGCGTGATTCTGATTCTGGTGACCATGACTTCATTGATGGCCCAGCGGTATTATTTACGCAAGCGCAATTTCATCCAAAGCGCGAGGGGACGACCTTTAGTGCGGGAGTTAAAAGGCCTCTCTTATTTGCTGGCAACAGGATACTGTTACTTGGTGGTCCTCATTCCCCTGATTCCTTTCCTGGTCGCTATGACGGTCTCCTTTATGGAAACCCGAGGACCAGTTATTCACCCCAAATTCAGTCTCCAAAACTACATTTATGCCTTCAGTCATGCTGCCCGGCCGATTTTCAACAGTTATTTCCTGGCAACCATGGCCACTCTGGCCTCGATCCTCATAGGGGTGCCCACGGCCTATATTCTTACCCGGCGGCGTTCGGTTGTTGGCGACGCTCTTGATTTATCCATCATGCTCCCCTTTACCATTGCAGGAACAGTTCTGGGCATTGCGTTGATCATCATGTTCAACACTGGCATTCTGGTACTGACCGGAACCTGGATGATCCTGGCCCTTTCTTACACCATTCGCAAAATGCCCTTCATCGCCCGCTCCAGCTCCTCCATCCTCTACCAGCTGGATCCCGCGTTAGAAGAGGCCAGTGTTTCCCTGGGTGTGCCGCCGATGAAGACTTTTTTCAAGATCACCGTTCGGCTTATGGCTGCGGGTATCATGTCCGGGGCCATCCTCACCTGGATCACGACCATCTCCGAGTTGAGTTCCACTATTGTCCTGCAAACGCCGGGCTGGTCCACCATGACCGTGGAGATGTTCAATGGAATCATTTCAGATGAAATGGGATTGGCCAAAGCCTTTGCCACTATTCTAATCGTCTCTGCCGTTGTTCCTTTATTGATTATGATGAGGTTTATCAAAGGGGAAAGAGCTTCTCTTTTTTAAGGACGGGTAGCAGATATTGGTCATTTCAGCCTCTCGGCGTAGAGTCTTTATAACTCACTGAGGTAGGAGAAAGAGATGAAGGAAATACTCGTGACCAAAGGAGCGGTCAAACTGGTTGAGACCTGTGCTGGGGTCCGGCCTGGAGAGAACGTCCTTATTATCACTGACTTTACCAAAACCAACATTGCCAGGGTGCTGGCGGCAACTGCTTATCAGCGAGGCGCAGAGGTGGTGATCGCTACCATGATCCCCCGAGGAGGACACGGAGAGGAACCTCCCCCCACCATTGCCGAGGCGATGATCAAAGCGGATGTTATCTTCACTCCAGTATCTAATTCAATCACTCATACTCGCTCAATGAAAAGGGCCCTGGAGGCTGGTGCCCGGGGTTTGGCCATGACGGATTTCACTGAGGAGATGCTCATCCATGGCGGAATCGAAGCCGATTTTAATGAACAAAAGATCGTTTGCCAGAAACTGGCTTCGGCTTTCACCCATGCTAAGGTAGTGCGCTTGACGAGCCCGGGGGGCACGAAGCTGACCATGCGCAAGGAGGACCGAGCAGGAAACGCCATGTATTGCCTTGTTCAAAAAGGGCAGTTATCCCCGGTACCCAACGTGGAGGCCAATTTTTCCCCTATCGAAGGAAGTGCCGAAGGGGTGATCGTTGCCGATGCCAGCATTCCTTACATCGGAATCGGAGTTTTGCATGAACCGGTTGTGGCCACCGTGGAGAAAGGAATGATCACCAAGATAGAAGGCGGCGCCCAAGCTCGACAATTGGCCCAAGACCTCAAAAGCCGGAAGGATCCCCAGGTCTACAACATCGCTGAGCTGGGTGTAGGCCTCAACCCCAAATCAATCATGCAGGGGATCATGCTCGAAGACGAAGGAGTTTTTGGAACCGGGCATATTGGCATTGGAACCAATGTGACCCTCGGGGGGAATGTAAAAGCAGCCATTCACTACGACCTGATCATGTGGCAGCCGACCATTGAACTGGATGGGCGGACCGTTTTAGAAAAAGGCCTCCCCCAGGTTTAATACAAAGGCCTGTGAATTTTAATTTATTATTTTATGGACATCCCCTTTTATTGGTCCGACCCTGGAACATAAAAGTGAGTTCTTATCAAAAAATTATTTCACCTTATCCAGCAGCACAACCACACTCCTTGGATTTGCCAGATAATAGTTGGGAGGGGCAATCTGTACTTCTTCGCCGACACCCAGAAAGTCCTCGCCAGAATGAAGGCTTGTATCAATAACCCGGTGCCATACCCTGCCGCCTTCAAAAAGGGGAAGGGTGACATATTGCAGGTTGGAATCGGCATTCAGAATGATAAAGAGCCTGTAATCGCCAATCTCTGATTTTTCCTCGCCGCCGTCGAGCATAAAACACAATGTCCGTGACTCAGGATTATCCCAATCAGGCTTTCCGAGATCTGCTCCATACCAGGTAATATCAGGGATGCTGTCAGCGTCAAGGTCCTCACCGAGAAAGAATTTTCTCCTTTGAAGAATGGTATATCTCCTTACAAAGGCAACAGCCTTTTTGAAGAACTCCAGGATGTCTGAATTTTTATTTAAATCATCCCAGTTGAACCAGCTTATCTCGTTATCCTGACAATAGGCATTGTTATTGCCTTTCTGGGTTCTCAGAAATTCATCGCCACCCAGAACCATAGGCGTACCGCATGAAAAAAGGAGGCAGCACAGGTGATTTTTTACGAGCTGCTTTCTCAGGCGAATAATATTGCTATCATCGGTTTCTCCCTCGAAACCGCAGTTCCATGAATTGTTGTCATTCGTACCGTCATGATTATGTTCAAGGTTCGCCTCATTGTGCTTATAGTTAGACGATACAAGATCATGGAGAGTAAAGCCGTCATGGCAGGTAATGAAATTGACACTGTTATATGCCGACCTTCCGTCATCTTTATACAGATCGGCAGAGCCGGTCAGTCTCCAGCCAAGGTCCCTTAGCTGTCCGGCGTCACCCTTAACGAACTTCCTCACAGTGTCTCTGAATCTTCCATTCCATTCCGCCCATTCAACCGGGAAATTCCCCACCTGATAGGTGCCCAGATCCCACGGCTCGGCGATTAATTTGACCCTGTTCAGGACCGGATCCTGCGAGATGGCATCAAAGAAGGATGCCGAACTCCTGAAGCACCCTTCCTCCCTGCCTAAAACCGAAGCGAGATCAAATCTGAAACCATCAACGTGCATCACCTCAACCCAGCGGCGGAGTGAATCCATGACGAAACGTATGACCTGGGTATTTGCCAGGTTCATGCTGTTTCCGCATCCAGTGTAATTCATGTAATAGCGATAGGGTTCATGATGAGACCCGGTGAGACAGTAGTAAGTCGGATTGTCTATCCCTTTGAAACATATGGTCGGACCGAGTTCATTTCCTTCACCTGTATGATTGTAAACCACATCCATAATCACCTCGATACCGGCCTTATGGAGCTCTCGGACAAGCGTCTTGAATTCATTTACCTGGGATCCGGGGAAGGCGCCGGTACCGTATGATGACTCGGGAGCGAAAAAGCCTATGGTGTTATATCCCCAGTAATTTGTTAACCCTTTATCAAGAAGGAAATCGTCAATATAAAATTCCTGGAGCGGCAGGAACTCAACAGCATTTATTCCAATTTCTTTGAGATACGGAATCTTTTCGATAAATCCCAGGTAGGTGCCTGAATGTTTGACCCCCGATGATTTATGCGCTGTAAAACCCTTGAGATGAACCTCATAGATAATCAGTTTTTCAAAAGGAATATCCGGGGGGGTATCATCCTGCCAGTCAAAATTGTCCTCGATAACCATTGACTTAGGTACCATTCCGGTATTGTCGCGAATATCCAGGGAAAGGTCTTGGGCATATGAATTACGGTCATACGCGAGGAGCAGGTTATCAGTATTTCTGAATTTTCCTGTCAGGGCCTTTGCGTAAGGATCTATGAGAAGTTTGTTGCCGTTAAAGCGCATTCCAAAGCCAGGATTATAATCTCCTTTGATCTTGTATCCATAAAGCTGTCCCGCCTTCAGACCATGGACGAAGGTATGCCATATATATTTTGTGCGGTTTTCGAGTCTTATGATATCAGCCGGCTCTCCGTCAGGTTTATCAAACAGGAGGAGAAACACCTCGTGGGCATACCGGGAATAAATGGCAAAGTTGACGCCACCTTCACACACCGATGCACCGAGTGGATAATATTTGCCTTTAGAGATTGTTTTATTTGTACTATGTTTTAAGACGTAGGCCATGGTGTTCAGTTGTTTAAGTTGATCCAATTGTATCACACCATATTTATATTGGGAGTCCTATTCTTATCAGGTATATTTGTGCTGTATTTGGGGTCAACCCTGCAAAACTCATTTTTCCAGAATACCTCTCAGGGTCACGATTTTTGGGCGGAAATGCTCGTCCTTATCAAGTATCTTCTCCACCCTTATGAAGATTTCGCTCACGGCCGACCCCTTGATTCCGAAAAAACCGCCAATCTCTCTTGGTCGTTCCCGTCACTGCCCTCGCCACATACACCGCCGCCTCCCTCTCGGCCTTCCCCTTGCCCCTGCGGGTATTTGGGGGTCAGGTCTTGCAATATTACATTTTGTGTGTGGAAACGGGGGTGCGTAGTTCCGTTAGTTCCATTGATAAAAATAGGGGGTGGGTAATTTGCCGATATGACGCGGGGACTAACGCCGGATGCGGAGGGAGCTCTTCCTCATGTTTTGGTGAGGGGATGGAGAATTGTCTTGCCTCAGTTGGAAAAGGAGTGTTCCGCCGGATAATAAAGTATAAACCACGGAGGGAACACCATGAGCAAACATCGCAAGCATTATACCCCGCAAGAGAAGGTTTCCATTCTGCGCCGGCACCTGATTGAGAACGTTCCAGTCTCCGATCTGTGCCAGGAGCAGAAACTCCAGCCGAGATGGGGGTAGGTTCGCTGTTTACTTTGATATAGAACGTTGGTGAAAAATGAAGCTTTTCAATTTGGTGGAACTACAAGCGGGAATCTATTTTTTCGGGATGCTCTTTCAGTCAGCGCCGATAGGCATTTTGAACCGTCTCCAAGTCGCCGATCTTTTCGAAACGGGCTTAGGGGTCAAGTAGGCTCTCCTAAAACCAGGGCCATCCGTTCCCGCTCCAGGGGGGCCAGATCACCGGCCCTGCGCAAAATGTAGAGCTCATATTCGTCCGCCTCGTGCTCATTTCGAGCAAAGAGACGCTGACCCCGTATGATTTCAGCGGCCAGAAACGGATCTGTCTCAGTCAGGAATACCAACTCCACCCGCCCACAGCCGAAAAGGTCCTCCAGAGCTCCGGACAGACGAACCTTTTCCTTTATAGACCACTTTTCCCCTGGAATGCCCTTAACTCCAATGTCTATATCTGATGGGCCCGGCGGCAGATACTCCTCTCGCTCCTCTACTCAATCCCGGGCAATTTCAGCCCGGCTCCCAAAGCTGTAGAGCGCGGCTACTCCAAACTGTTGACAAATCTGCTCTAGGACTGCACGCCGTCTATTCATAGGATTGAGATGATCCTCTTTGGGTATATTAATCGGGGACTATAAGGTTTGACGCTGTCCTTCTATCCCGCCCAGCCAGAGAGAAACTTTGCTTTTCCCCCGGATGGGCCTGCTATATCTCCTCAATAAAAGTTTATTAAACTGTAACGCGGAAATCAATGGAAATCGAAACTCAATTCTATGGTGGCGAGCAATATCTTTGACCCGAGAGCCAGTCAATTTTTTAGCTATTTTAAAAGGGAATAAGGCCGGCAATTTTAGCAAGAACGCTTCTTTTTTCGCATTTTTTATTTCTCCGGCAATTTCTTAAGGGCCCTTTTGATCCCTTCGATCCCGATCAAAATATCCTCCTTTGGCGTGGCATAGGAAAATCTGACATACCCTTCCCCTCCAGGACCGTAGTAAGATCC
>JACRCA010000400.1 GCA_016234425.1 Deltaproteobacteria bacterium
TGGACAGCATTATCATGGCCTACCGCATCTCAGAGAAAGTCCTTTTACCCAGCATGGTTTGCTTAGATGGGTTCATCCTCTCGCACACCTATGAGCAGGTGGAAATCCCGGACATTAGGGAGGTCGATCAATACCTGCCTTCCTACGTACCAAAATTTAAACTGGATGTTGCAGAGCCTCATTCTTTCAATGCGGCTTTTCTTCCGGACATCTACATGGAGCAACGGGTCAAAATGCAGCAGGCCATGGAAGAGGCCAAAGGAGTGGCCAAAGAACTGGACAAGGAATTTGGTCAAGCCTTCGGGCGAAGTTACGGCATCATGGAAGAATACTTTGTCGAGGATGCGGATATTCTTCTGGTGACAACTGGGACGGTCACGGGCACAGCGCGGGTCGTGGTAGATGAATACCGGCAGAAGGGGGAGAAAATTGGTCTTCTGAAAATGAAAATGTTTCGACCCTTTCCATCCGAAGATGTGCGTCAGGTATTTCAAAAAGCGAGAAAGGTGGCTGTAGTAGACCGGAACATCTCCTTTGGAGCCACCGGGATCTTTGCTCAAGAGATTCGTTCAGCCCTGCACCACCACGGTGAAGGGACGTCAGTCTTTGGGTTTATCGCCGGCCTGGGAGGAAGAGATGTAACGCCGGCCATCTTAAAGGAGATTGTCGAATATGCCAAAGGCAAAGAGGCCCCGGAAGGGGATATTGCCTGGATCGGAGTGAAGCCATGAGGTACGAGCTGCCCAAAGAAGAATTGCTCTATTCAGGACATATCGCGTGCCCGGGCTGTGGCGCATCCCTGTCCATGCGTTACGCCCTTCAGGCTCTCGGGAAAAAAACCATGGTGGTCATACCGGCCTGCTGCTGGTCCAACGTAGCCGGTTTTTTCCCTTCATCGAGCCTAAAGGTACCCATCCTGCATACAGTCTTTGAGGCGGCAGCCATCACCGCGTCGGGAGTAAAGAAAGGGCTGGTGGCCAGGGGTATCGAAGATGTTCAGGTCATGGCCTGGGCGGGGGATGGAGGCACCTTCGACATTGGGCTGCAGGCTCTTTCTGGATGCGCGGAACGGAACGACGATATTATTTATGTCTGTTACGACAACGAAGCTTACATGAACACCGGGATTCAGAGAAGCTCAGCAACCCCTTTGCTTAGCTGGTCCACCACGACCCCCAACCCGGCTTTCAAGGATACTCCCAAAAAAGACATCATGGAGATCATGGCTGCCCACCGCATCCCTTATGCAGCCACGGTATCCCCGGCCTTTCCTGAATATTTCCTGACCAAGATGCGTAAGACCAGGGAGACCAAAGGCTTGCGCTTCATCCATATTCTTTCCTCCTGCCCTCCTGGATGGAAATTCCCCTCTGAGCTCTCAGTGAAGATCGCCCGTCTGGCTGTGGAGACCAAAATATTTCCGCTTTATGAAATCGAAAATGGCAGGAAATACACTCTCACGATCCAGCCCAGAGGCCTTCCGGTTATCGAGTACCTCAAGTTGCAAGGACGCTTCAGCCATCTCACTCCCAAAGACATTCAGACCATTCAAGAGAACGTGGATGAAGAGTGGGAAATGTTAATGGCCAAAATCCAATTGAAAAGGAAAAGGCGATAGGCAAGAGGCCATGGGCAATAGCGCCTCGCCCATAGCCTATGGCCTATAGCCCATAACCTATCGCCTATGACCTATAACCTATTTCCTATGACCGGTCCTTACACTTTTTTAACGGGAATCTGTTCTACCCGCCTCCTCCTTTACCTTGGTCTCCAGAATTATCCTGCTCTGATCCCGCTTTTACAGAAGGAATGGGAAATGTCCAGTGCGGCGGCTGGGTCGATTGTTTCTGCCTATCAAGCAGGATTCCTCATCTCGCTGGTGGGCTTGAGTTCTCTGACCGACTGGGTGAGTACGAAAAAAGTTTTTCTTTACTCCTGCATCGCCTGCGCCATCACCACCCTTCTCTTTGCAATTTTTGCCCGTAGCTACTCCTCCGCTCTGCTGCTGCGCGGTCTGATGGGGCTGGCCGTGGGAGGAACGTATACGCCGGGTTTGAAATTGATCTCGGAAACTTTCTCCAGCTCCTTGAGGGGAAGGGCCATGGGCTTTTTCATCGGGGCGGGCTCCATGGGGCTGGCTGGGTCAATAGCGGCTACGGGATGGATCGCCGCGCACTATGGATGGCAGGCTGCTTTATTCATCACTACCTTGGGCCCTGTCCTGGGAGCAATTGTCCCCTTTCTTGTCCTGAGGGGAATGAAGGAAAGGAGACCTGAGCCCGTGGAAAGGGAGGTTAAAAGGGAACTCTTGGCCAAACGGCCTGCTCTGTTGATGATTGCTGGGTACACAGCTCATGCCTGGGAGCTTGAAGGCATGCGCACCTGGACTCCAGCATTCCTGGTAGCCTGTTTCCTGGCGGCGGGCTCGGCCAAAGACTATGCCGTTCAAGCCGGAGCAAGCCTCTCCTCTCTCGTCTTCATCATGGGGGTCTTCTCCACGGGGATAGCCGGTTATTTATCGGATCGTTTCGGGCGGACAGCAGTAATCATCGCCATGATGGCCATCAGCATTGTTTGCTCTTTTTCATTTGGCTGGCTGATTGGTGGCCAAATGTCCTGGGTCATTATCCTGGGATTATGCTATGGGTTTTCTGTGATCGCCGAGTCCCCGGTTTATTCTTCAGGGCTGGCTGAAGTGGTCTCTCCCAACTACCTGGGAACGGCTCTCGGGTTGCGTTCCCTGGTGGGGTTTGGCGCCGGCGCTCTCGTGCCCCCAATATTTGGAGCCGTCCTGGATCTGACAAACCCGGCCGGAGGGAAAATGGGTTACCTGCCAAACTGGGGATGGGCTTTTAGCATGCTTGGGTTAGTGGCGCTTTTTGGACCCTGGACAATGTTCAAACTTCGCTCCATGCCCGAGAGCCTAAAGATGGCCGGAGGAAAAAAATAGAAAGGGATAGGGAGATAGGGGGATGGGGAGATAGGGAGGAAAAGACGAAAGGTTGCGACTGAGGTTGAGATCCCTTTCTCCTGAATAATGAAATTCGAATTTGTTTTCTGGACTTACGCTATGCGCTTTGCTCTATGCACTTTGCGAATTTCTACGTAAGGAGGTTTTTAATGGCCGTAAAATCCAAGGTGATAGTGATCAATGAAAAAGACAACGTAGCCACAGCCATCGTTCCCTTGAAGGCAGGCAGCACAGTTTCTTTGGAAGCCCGGGGGGGCAAGGAGAAAGTGAAAATTTTGACCGAGATTCCCATGGGCCATAAGTTCGCCCTGCGGGACATCGAAAAAGGCCAAGACATAATCAAGTATGGGGAGCCCATCGGTCTGACCACGGCTCGAATCGCCCGGGGAGAACACGTGCACGTACACAACCTGGTCAGCCACCGGGGGAGAAAGGAAGGTGCCTGATGAATTTCCAGGGATATCGCCGGCCGAATGGAAAAGCAGGGGTGCGGAACCATGTGCTGGTCATTCCCAGCGTGGTTTGCTCACAAGGGGCGGCAGAAGCCATCACCCGGAATTTGAAAGGAGCAGTCTATTTGGCCAATGTCTTCGGCTGTGCCCAGGTGGGGGAAGACCGGGAGCAGACCAAGCGCGCCCTGGTGGGGTTTGGCACAAATCCCAACGTGTTCGCCGTCCTCGTGGCGGGGAACGGATGCGAAAACCTGCCAGCTAAGGAAATCGCCGAAGCCATCGCTCCCAGTGGCAAACGGGCGGAGTTCATCGAGATTCAGGATGTTGGCGGAACGAAAAGGACGATCGCCAGAGGAAAGAAGATCGTCAGGGAAATGCTGGCTGAGGCTGCCCAGCTGAAGCGAGAGCCAATTCCGCTGGGTGAATTGATTCTGGCCACAGAATGCGGAGGCTCGGATTACACCTCCGGGTTAGCTTCCAATCCCGCACTCGGCGCCGCCAGCGACCTCCTGGTGGAGGCGGGTGGAACCGTAATCCTTTCCGAAACCACCGAGCTGATAGGAGCCGAACACCTTCTAGCCAGGCGGGCCAGCGCGCCGGAGATCGGCAAGCAGGTTCTGGATCTGATCGCCTGGTGGGAGAAAGAGGCGATGGCTACAGGCCAGGATATAAGGGGCGCTAACCCGGCTCCCGGAAATATCGCCGGCGGAATCACAACCATCGAGGAGAAATCTTTAGGATGTATCTATAAAGGGGGAACGACCACCTTGGAGGAAGTAATCAGATACGCTTTCCCGCCAACCAAGAAAGGACTGGTGCTCATGGACACCCCTGGCCATGACATCGATCAACTCACCGGGATGATGGCCGGGGGAGCACAGGTCGCTGTCTTCACCACAGGCCGTGGGACTCCCACCGGATCGCCGATTGCTCCGGTAATCAAGATCACCGGCAATGCTGAGACTTCCCGCAAAATGAAGGACAATATCGACCTTAATGTCAGCCAGGTGCTGCAAGGGAAGGAGACCGTGAAGGAAGCAGGAAAGCGGATTTTTGAGGAAATGATTGCTGTGGCCTCGGGAAAGTTAACAAAAGCTGAGAAGTTGGGGCAGAGAGACTTCTGCATCTTCAAAATCGGCCTCAATTTTTAAGGGTCTTCTGCAAATCGAGTGGGTAAAAATTAGCCCAAAAATGACAAACAGCCCTTTATTTTAGCGGTTTTTCTAACTTGTAAAAGGTCGAAAAATAATGCTATGAATTTTCCGAGCGAAAACATAAA
>JACRCA010000404.1 GCA_016234425.1 Deltaproteobacteria bacterium
ATTTGCTCAGGTGTGCAGTCCTCGGGCTTGCCCCTTAGTTTTTCGGGGCATTCACAGTTAGATTTTTTTTCTACGCCGCACATCATTTCTCACCTCTTTTCTTTGAGAATGTTCGCCGGAATACGTGGTGGTTAAGCACTTTCGCACTAATCGCGTTGCCTACCTTGCGGCCTATACCCCCATAGCCTGAGCCACCAGCACTGGCAGGTCATAGATCTTGAGGCCCAGAGAATGGGTCTGATTAGCATCCTCGAAGTTGGCCACACAGTGGGCGCAGGCAGTGACCAGGGTATCGGCGACGGCCTCGGCCTCAGCCAGCCTCTGGGAGGCAGTCCAGCGGGCAAAATAGGGGAAGGCATTCAGCACTACCAGCCCTCCACTCCCGCAGCACCATGCCCACCTCCGCCTCCGGGGCATCTCGACAAGTTCGAGCCCCGGGATGGCCCTCAGAACATCTCGAGGTGGCTCATAGATGCCGCCCCCAAGCCGGCCCAAGCGACAGGGGTCGTGGTAGGTGACTTTCCCGCTGATGGGATTCTTGAATCTGATCTTGTTCTCCCTGAGCAGTGCGGCCAGCAGCTCGGAAATATGAAGAACTTCAAAGGGGAACTCACCCAGCAGGGCCGCATAGTCCACCTTGAGCGAGCGATAGCAATCGGCGCAGGAGACGATCACCCTCTTGGCCCCAGCTTCTCTAATCGCACGGGAGAGGCGGGTGGCCCAGGCCCGGGCCATTCTGGTTTCGCCATCCCAGATGAAATGGGTGCCGCAGCACACCTCCTTCTCAGCGAGGTAGGCTATGGGGTAGCCAAAAGATTTGCAAATATTCACGGTTGCCCTGGCCACCTGCGGATACTTGTAAGCGGCGTAGCAGCCGGGAAAGTAGAGGGCATCGCCCTTCTTAGGAAGGTCCAGTCCTTCGGCCCATTCTGTTCTAAGGGCCGATCTCTCCCCAAAGGGGTTATTGGTCCTCTCGATGTTCTCATCCACGGCCTTGCTTGGCTCAAGGGGCCCGACGCCATGGGTCACCAGTTCCTCCCGTAGGGCCCGGAAGGGCTCAAGTTTCCGCAAAAAACAGAGCTCATCGCACAGGCCACAGGTGGTGCAAGTATAGGCCACCCGGGCCAGGTCTTGGGTGAGGGGAAAGTCGTGGTACTGGACAGCGGCGCAAAGCCATATCAGACCTTTGGCGCTGTAAGCAGCGAACTTGAACCTCTCTTTAATGGGGCACCTGGGACTGGGGCTGGCCTCCTCAGGGACGACAGTGCCTTCACGGAAAGCTGTTATCGGGCCGGGTCCGGAGCATAAGCCGCAGGCGGCACAATCCTTTAGGCGCTCTCTAACTTTTTCAAGGCTCAACCCCATATATACCCCCTATAGCTGGCTCGGATTGAGTATATTATTCGGGTCAATGAGCGCCTTTAATGATTTCATCAGGCTGTAGGACGGGCCCAGGTTAGCCATGAAATCCTTGGGCAGGAAGGCGCCGAAGGTATAGGCCAGCACGCCCATCCTGGCCAGGCCCTGCTGCATCTCGGTATAGGCCTTCCTCATCCTCAGAACTTCCTCTGGAACTTCGGGGCGGTAACCGAAGGTGGGGTAGGGGTTGAGCATGGCAGCATCGAGAGGGAAAACGAACATACCCGCCCCTCGCCTCTTGTCATGGAAGCCGTATTTATCCACCACTGACTCGAAGTAGTCCCAGTACTCGGGGAATTTGAGCGTAGGTGTGCAGTGGTAGAAGTAGGCCCAATTCATGCCCTCGAATGGGGGCGCAGTGCCGGGGCGGAAGCGGTAGTGGGTGCTTAAGTTGATGGCGTAGTAGGGTGGGCCCTGGGAGGCTTGGCACAGGTCAGGACCCAGGTCTGCCCCGATGTTATTCAGGCAAATAGCTGTGGTGTCCTTTGCCAAAAGCTCGAGGATCTCCTTATTCTCGGATACCTGGATCAAGTTCGCTATGACCATGTCTTCATCGAAAAGTCCCAGTGAATGGGCTGGCCACCGGGCCAGACCGGCATTGATGATACCACGGGATGACCAATAGTTCTGCAGATGGAAGGAAGAGATACCGTAGCGCTGGCACTGGTAAATGGCTCGAGAGAGATCGGGCAGCTTGTTTCGTGGCCAAGCGAAGGTTCGATACCACACATGGCGGCGCTTATTAATCACCCTAAGGGCTACCTTGGTGACCACCCCATAGCCGCCGCCGGAGTTGAGGAATAGGCCAATGAGGTCGGGGCCGCCGGTATAGCGGAAGCAGGCCCCGTAGCCATGAGTGTATGCCCAGGAGCCCAGTTTCATGATCTGGCCAGTGGGCAGGACAACTTCCAAGCCCCGTACATGGTCGCCGGCACGGCCGTGGGCGGCGCCGAAGTCACCGGTGCCGTTGTTAATAATGTAGGCGCCGATGTGCATGTTGGGGCTGAACCAGGGCCTGATGGGGAAGGCCAGGCCGCGCTTATCCAGCTCGTAGTTGAGTAGGTTCATGGTGCAGGCGGTCTCGGCAATGACCACCATATTTTCCTCGTCTATCTCGATGAGCCGATTCATAAGGCTCATGTCCATCATGATGCCGCCTTCGAGGGGCACGTTCTCGCCCTGGAAGCCAGTGCCCTGCCCTCTGGTTACCACGGGGAGGCGACTGCGGTTGGCCAAGGTCAGTATCCGGGATACCTGCTCCTCATTGGCTGGCATGACCACGATGCCCGGCCTAGTACAGACTGGCATATCCTGGCCCATGGCCACAAAGCGGTAGGCCTCCAAGATCGCCGGGTTGCTGGAGACATTCTCCGGTCCGACAATCTCCTTTAGCATTTGCTCAATATCGAGCATTTTCTCCTCCTGAGACGTAAAATTGGCTTAGAGACTTTCTCTCTGCTCCGAAATGCCCTGCCGTTCTTGACAATATGAATTCTCTTTCAGCTTACAGCAGTATAGAAAATAGATCCCCGGGTGTCAAAGGAAAAGGCCCGCCAAGATAGGATGGCCACTTTTGTTAAGGTTAAAGAACTCGGAGAAAGGTACTTTACAAAATCCACAAAACCACCCTATATTAATAAATAGAAACAGAGTTATTTGAGATCACTGGAAAAAGCCTTTTTTCTCATTGCAAACAACTGACCCCGGCGCTGCGCTTCGGGGTTATTCCAGGAAAGAACTCCCGGTTCACCCCCTCTCTTCCCTCCCTCGAGGGGGGGGCAGCAAGATTTTTGAGCCATGTTTGACCGCCGTCTGATCTTAAATTTCGACTGGACGCTTCTCATCACCACGGTATTGATCTCCGTTCTCGGAGTCATCAACCTTTACAGCTCAACCTATCCCCATACAGGAACCACTACCCCCCTCTTCATCAAACAGATCTACTGGTTCACGATCGGAAGCTGCTTCATGGCCCTGATTATCCTGTTCAATTATCGTACCTTCATTCGTTTCGCCTATCCTTTTTATGTCCTTTGCCTCTTCCTCCTCGTAATGGTCATGTTTTTCGGACGCACAAGCTCGGGTTCCCAGCGCTGGCTGCAGTTAGGTTTTATCTCTTTCCAACCTTCGGAATTGACCAAGATTGCCCTCATTCTGAGCCTGACCCGGTTCTTTACCGCAAATGAAAACCCTCATGGCTATGGGCTCAGAGACTTAGGTGTGCCTTTCCTCCTGCTGGCCTTTCCACTTTTCCTGATCTTCAAACAACCAGACCTGGGGACCGTTGGTCTGCTGGTTCTGGTCTACTTCTCCGTCCTCGCCTTTATGGGCCTGCGGCGAAGAACATGGATCACCCTGGGGATCGGATGTGCAGCCGCAGCCCCTTTCTTCTGGCATTTTCTTAAAGACTATCAGAAGACGCGCCTGCTCACTTTTATCAACCCCGACCTCGACCCGCTGAAGACGGGCTACCACATCACTCAGTCCAAGATCGCAGTAGGATCGGGAACTTTTTTGGGCAAGGGCTATCTCAAAGGAACTCAGAGCCAGCTCCACTTCCTGCCCGAACAGCACACCGACTTCGTCTTCTCAGTATGGGGTGAGGAATGGGGATTCGTGGGCTCTTTTGTCCTGCTTTTCCTTTTCCTGCTCCTCATTTCCAGGGGTCTGAAGATCGCCAACACCTCCAAGGACCGTGCCGGGGCCCTCCTGGCCATTGGCATCAGCACCATGCTTTTCTGGCAGATATTTATCAATGTGGGAATGGTGGTAGGAATCGTTCCGGTGGTTGGTGTGCCCCTTCCTTTATTCAGCTACGGCGGGACTTCCGTGGCCGCAACCCTGATGGGTATCGGCATCTTGGTGAATGTGAGCATGCGCCGATTTATGCTCAGCCATTAAGCACCAGGATTGCAGATTTCGGATTTAAGATTTCAGATTGAAAAATCTACAATCTACCATCTGCAATCTGCAATGGCTTCATTCCCTATTCTTTCAACAACCGCCTGGCAATGACGATCCTGCAGAAATTCTAAAACAAAAGGGGACGGCTCTATTTTCCCTCTTCTCCCTTCCTTGGCCTCCATATCGGCTTTATGATCTCCAGAATAAGATGAACATGATCGCTCATCAATACATAGGAGCTACTCTGGCCGTCCCGGGCACGGGCTAAAATTATGTATCGATCAATACATCGTCATCATCGTCAACGAGGAGAGGGCTACTGACCGGCAAGGCGCCATATGCCGGCGTGGGAGGATACCACTTCTCACTGGCCCGTGTAAGGGTGCCTTTTTACGGCCTCCTCGTCGATCTCGATGCCGAGGCCAGGCTTGGCTGGAAAAGATTGCCAAATGGCAAGAATTCAGATAGGATGCTTATGTTAATGGGGGGAGATGGTACAAGACCCGGCCTTCAAAGAAAAAGTGGAGAGCCTGCAGGCCATATTGCCTATCTCAACGCCAAGGAGATGAGGAAGTTTGCCCTGGAGGAGATTAAATATTACGCGGAACTCGCTACGCGCGTGGGAATCCGGAAATGAGCTTCACAAGAGGAACCCACGGCGCCGGAACAATCGAAAAATATTGCCAACGGGATGGGGCCTCATTATATAGCAATTAAATGTTTCTGACCCACGGAGGCAAATGCCTAATGGGCAGTTTCCTAAGGAAAATATCGGGCGAACAGGCTGCCGGTTTGGTCTTCATTTTTTTGGGCCTGATGTCCCTCGTGGAATCATTTCGCCTGCGGCCCTTGAGGATGCGCGATGCGGTTGGGGATGATACCTTTCCCCTTATTTTAGGAGTTGTCCTCCTGACCTTGGGGATTCTGAAAACTTTTGTGGTTAAGGGGCCTAGCAAACGAGTCGTTTTCCCTCAGGGGAAGGTGGCCCGGAAGATCATGGGCAGCATG
>JACRCA010000402.1 GCA_016234425.1 Deltaproteobacteria bacterium
AAACAAGCATTAATGGGGGCTGAATCGGAGGGAGCTGAAGCCGAGATACTAAGGCTTACCGATTACAAAATCCAGCCATGTCGGGGGTGTGGGCTTTGTCTATTCAGAGAAAATGTGTGCCAGGTACAAGACGATGATGTCAGTTTCATTTTTTCGAAAGTGGATGGGTGTGATGGGATGCTTTTGGGTGCGCCGTGTTATTTCCTGGAATTGACCGCCGTGGCCAAGCAATTGATTGACCGATGCTGGATTCTGGGCCATAAAATTGGAAAAATCAAGAAGCCGGCAACGGTCATCATCCCCTATGCTACGCGTGGGTGGATCCCCTATGTTTCTGTTCAATCCAATATCCTACTGAATGTTATGGGGCTGAGGAAAATTAATGAGATTACTGTTTGTACTCAGGGAATATCCGAGGTGGTCTTAGACGATGAGGCGATGGATTTGGCTTATAGATTGGGTAAAGAAATAGCCGTTGCTATAAGGAAAAAGGATTTTACCTATAAGGGTGAGGCCGGTATATGCCCTTCCTGTCATGATTGGCTTGTACGGATATTAAGAGATAATGAGACCGTCGAATGTCCTACGTGTGGGGTGAGGGGGAAACTTTGTATCATAAATGGAAAAATTAGCGTCCAATTTGAAGAAAAGGCCTGGGCGGACGGCCGATTTCGGCCGGAGGGGCAATATAATCACTTTACCTATCATATTGCGCCATCCAAAGACTATTTCCTGAGAACAAAAGAGGAGAGGAAAATTAAAACTCAGAAGTATAAAGAATATTTAAAGACGCAAGGAGATTAGATCATGATTAAATATTTTGTAAAATTACGGTTCTATCCAGGAGACCCTTTAGAAGAAATAAAGGAAAAAGACCTGAAAAGCTTTGAAAAAGATTACGGGGTAAATATCTCTTACGAGAAGATCGAGAATAGAGAAATGAAAGATGGCTTACTTATGGAGAAAACCTTAGATAAACGAATAGAAGATGTCTCCCAGGAAGTCATTACCCTATCTTCGGATAAGGAAGATAACTTTTCAAATTGTATTATAGCCCTATACAAAAAATACAGGTGCCCCCGCACTCCGTATAGTCTGATGGGTAGCAATGATGCTGGCCAGAAAATTGCTAAAAGATTAATGGATACACATGGCGGGTGGTGATTTTTAAACTTGCTTAGGGAAAACCTAATTCCCCTTCCTCATCGTTCAGGAAAAAATCTCCTTTCTCGATTCCCGCAGGCGATTATAGGGGTAACCGATGAAGAATTTGCTAAGCAGATGCGGATAAGCGGAGGAAAGGATCAACTGCGGCAGAACTCAGGCGCTTGGCTTAAAATGGGGACACAGCCCTTTTTTACTTATGGGACCTTTATGATCTCGATTTCCCCGGCGAAACCTTGCGCGTCCTTAAGGCGAAGGAGGAGCCTAAATACGGCGAATATCGAATCCGCCGTTTTGTTTTAGAGGCCGGGGGATGGGTTGGAAGGTAAGAGTCCAAGAAATCCAGGAGTATTAGAATGAGCGGCATTCGTTAGCCGCCACTTGATAAGAGGAGCTATCAGGTGAGACCGTTTTTACAGGTTCTTTTTCTTATCCCAGTTCTCCTTCTATCGACGGGAAAGGCTACGTACGCTAAAGATAATCTCCGTGTCGAGCATCTCCCGAAGGTGGTCAAGCAGGGGGAAGTATGCCTTATAAGAGCATTGGGGCCAGCATCGCTTAAGTCCATCTACGGGGAGTTTCAAGGAGAAAGATTTCCCATAGCCGTCGGTGCTAAGAATGGAACCTATGAGGGGTTCATCGGGATTGACATGAGCACCCGGCCTGCCAGGTACGAAATCAAAGTCGTCGCGACAGATGGGGGCAGTAGGGTCTATTCGAGCGCCCTTTCATTAAAGGTGGAGAAGGTCGATTTCGGGATCCAGAAACTATCGCTACCTTCTTCTATGGTGGATTTGGATGCGAAGACCCTTGAACGAGTCAATAAAGAGGCAAGGCAGCTAAAGGCCTTGTTTCAGGCCTTTCGGGATGAAAGACTATGGAGGGGAGCTTTTATCCGTCCAGTGGAGGGCGAAATCTCTGCGCCGTTTGGATTGAGCCGTATTATTAATGGGCAGCATAGAAGCCCACACACAGGCATTGACCTGAGGGCCGAGGAGGGGACCCCCGTATTGGCCTGTAATAGCGGAATGGTTGTCCTGGTTGACCAGCTCTTCTTCTCCGGAAAATCGGTCATTCTCGATCACGGGTGGGGCCTATACTCGATGTATTTCCATCTCTCCGAAGCACTGGTCAAGGAGGGGGATAGAATCAGTACGGGAGCCATGCTTGGTCGGGTGGGATCCACGGGAAGATCCACAAGACCTCACCTCCATTGGGGAATCAGAATTAATGGGGCACGGGTTGATCCGCTTTCCCTTCTAAAAATAGGGATACATCCCATTTTTTAGAAAAAAAACGATTGCAAATACATGGGTAAAGGAGAGAACTGGCAGAGGAAATTTGGGGTCGGGCTTGCCAATATGCCTTAGGCCGCTCAGGTACTCCATCCTGAGAATGATGGGTCGCCTTACGCCATCCTGATCTCTGAGGAGGACCGGCGGGCCATCCAGGAGACTTTGTATCTCTTGTCCATTCCGGGCATGCGAGAATCCATTCGGAAAGGTGTAAAGACCCTGGTGGAGAAGTGCAGCCAGAAGCCCGGATGGTAAAGTGGAAGATTATTTATACTAAGCAAGCGCAGAGAGATGCCCGGAAAATCGCCGCTTCAGGCTTAAGGCAAAAGGCCGAAAAGCTCCTCGAAATCCTACCTGAAGATCCGTTCAAGAGTTCCCCGCCGTATGAAAAACTCGTGGGAGATCTTTCGGGTGCTTACTCCCGGCGCATGACGAGTTGCTTTTGCGGTGTCGAGCTATTTTGGAGGGGCTGCCGGGTAGAAAGTTCCTATTCCAAAAAAAGGGAAATTTATTGAGAAAATAAGGAGTAGCAGGGGAAAGCAAAAGAGATAGAAGGGGAGGTGGAAGATGGCTTTTTCGAGGAGAGAATTTTTAAAGGCCTCAGGTGGAACCTTCGCCGGAATTCTAACTGGTTGCGCCACACGGGTTGGAATTATGGAAAAACCCTTACCCTTGGCCAAAGTTCCCGGAGGACCTGCCGACCTCATCCTCTACAATGGAAACATCCTCACCGTGGATGTCAATGACCGCGTCGTCCAGGCGGTGGCCATCTCCAAAGGGGTCATCCAGAAATTGGGCACCAACCTGGAGGTTTCTTCTTTCAAGGGCCTGACCACTCAGGCGATGGATCTGAAGGGGCGCACGGTCACCCCGGGGATCATTGATGCCCACAACCACATGATGTATTTTGGCGAGCAGATTAAGTACCGGCTGGACATCCGACCTCCAAGAGTCAGGACCAAAGAGGACCTCATAAGGGTGGTGAAAGAAGGGACCAAGACGAAACCGGAGGGGGAGTGGATTTATGGCTGCCAGGGCTTCCTCCTGATGATTAAAGACAGCCCAACCCGATGGGAATTGGATGAAGTGAGCCCCAAGCACCCTGTGTATCTG
>JACRCA010000403.1 GCA_016234425.1 Deltaproteobacteria bacterium
AGAATGGTCAAAACTTCGTATCCTCGGTCTGTCACCCGAACCATATCTTCCAAGCGCACCCCTCCCCATCCGGGGATATAAATTCCCGGTTCTACGGTGAAGACCATTCCTTCTTCCACAACCCCGCGCCCGGTGGAGGAGATGCTGGGTTCTTCGTGAACGGCCAAGCCAACGCCGTGGCCAGTTCCGTGACCAAAAAATTTTCCATACCCTGCCAGGGCTATGGCCTCCCGGGCAGCGGCGTCGATGCGCCGAACGCTCATCCCCGGCCGGATGGTTTTCATTGCCTTCTCCTGGGCCCGGCGGACCGTGTCATAGATTCTCCGCTGCACCGCATCCGGCTTTCCCCAGATCAAGGTCTTTGTTTCATCGGAGTGATAACCTTGGAAGCGCGCGCCGAAATCTACTATGACCATCTCTTTTTTCTGTATGCGCTTCCCCGTGGCTCGCCCGTGAGGAAGCGCCGCCCGCGGTCCGGAGGCCACAATCGTATCGAAAGACGATTTCTCCCCTCCCCGGCGCTTCATCCGGTACTCCAAGAATTCAGCCACGGCCCGTTCTTTCGCTCCTGGCTTTAACCGGGAAAGAGCGTCTGTAAAGCTGTCCGCACCAATCTGGATTGCCCGGCGAATCTTCTCCAGCTCTTCGGGTTCTTTGCAGGCTCGCATTCTGGCCATTTCCCCCACCAGAGGAACGAAAGATACCCGAGGCAATTTTTCTTTCAACTTGTGGTAAGTCTCGTAGGTCATGGCCGCAGATTCAAACCCCAGGCGTTTCACTCGCAGCGATTTCAAGAATTGGGCTATCCCGGCAATTTTCTGCTTGTATTTTCTGAAGTTGGCCTCCCGGATCTCTCCCCGGGCCTGCTCTTCGTAGCGGAAATCGGACAAGAAGGTGCGTTCTTGGCCGGTGACGATCAATACCCCATCGCTTCCTGTGAAACCACAGAGGTAGCGAATATTCTCCAGACCGAAAAAAAGAAGGGCATCGACTTTTTTCCGACTCATCATCCTTTCTATGAGCTTTTCAGCCCTGGGGTTAGACATAAATCTTCCCTGAAAAACTCAAGTCGGAGAATCCTGGAAAAGCCTCAGGTAGAGCTGGAATCCTCCCTGGCCGAGACCGCGACCAACCATTGCTCCAGGTGGCTTATGATTTTCTGCTGCGAGGTAGCCTTCCGTTCCTCCTCCAGCCGCTTTCTGAGCGCCTCGTACTTCTCCCTGACAGCAGTATTTTCCGGCTCCCGAGCCAGTATCTCTTGGTAGACCGAGAGGGCCTTCTGCGGATGACCCTGCTTAACGTAAATCTCGGCCAACGTATCCGTCTGGATGGGTGCTTGGGCTGGCCTTTCCGCCTCGGGGGTCTTTGGGGCCACCTCCTCCTGGAGGGAAGGGAGGGATAAGGATTTCTGCAACACCTCAAAGGCCTTATCCAAATTATTTTTCTCATGCCGGTAAACCTGGGTCAGCGACTCGTAGACGGAAAAGCACTGCTCGATCTCCCCGGCCACCTTCTCCAACTCTACTTTGGCTTCCGAGATCATGCCCTTCTCTAAGTAGCAGATTCCCAGAAGCAATCGTCCTGGGAGGAAACCCGGCATTTTTTCTAAACCTTTGCGGCAGCTCTCGATGGCTTCATCAAAACGCCCTTGCGCTCGCTGCCTTTCAGCCAATTGGATAAAAGCATTGGCCTCTGCAACCGAAGGCCAGGATTCTTGATGGGCAGCAGTTTCTTTTCTTTCGGTTGATTCTTCTTTCATCGTCTCAGATCATCACCCAGAAGGCTTGGACTCTGTTTCTCCATCTTCCCTAATCTGTTGGTCTCCTAGGAAATAGCTGGCGAATTTGCGCGAGGTTTCTCCGATCATCCTGCGGCCGCCTCTTAGGCGTTTCCAAAATCATCGGGAGCCCCTGGAAAGAAGGATGGTTGAGCAGGCTCCTGAATCCCCCCAGGCCGATTTTTCCTTTCCCGATGTGTTCGTGTCGATCGAGGTGGGCTCCCAAAGGACTCGCGCAATCATTGAGATGGAGGAGGGCCAGTCGCTTCCATCCTATGGTTTGATCCACCTCTCTCCCTAAAGTATCTGTTTTTTCTGCTGTGCGGAAATCATAGCCAGCGGCGAACCCATGACAGGAATCGAAGCAGATCCCCAGCCGTTCATCCCTTCCTACCCGCTGGATAATTTCCTTTAATTCTTCAAATAATGTCCCGACGGCCTTCCCGGCACCCGCGCTATTTTCCAGCAAAATAAAAACCGCAGAGTCTTGCTCCATCACTGCTTTCAGGGCCTTGACCACCCGATTCAGCCCGAAAGCCCGGTCTCTTTCTTTGGCACTGCCCAGGTGAGTGACCACAAACCGAGCTCCCAGTTGCTCAGCCCTTTTAACATCCATGGCCAGAGCTTGCCCAGAACGTCGATGCAAGGCCTCATCTGGGGAAGCCAAATTGAGAAGGTAGGGCGTGTGTATGATAATGGGGTCGATCTCCCCCTTCTCCGTGGCCTCCCGAAAAGCAGCAATCGATTGAGAGGAAAGAGGCCAAGCCTTCCACCCCCGCGGGTTTCTGGAAAATACCTGCATGGTTGTGCAGCCCAATTCCCGCGCCCGGGAGACAGCTTTTTCGATCCCCCCGGAGATGGAGACATGGACTCCTAAGCGGATGGGGAATGTGGCCACGCCCTTTCTTCCCGGTGACGAATCGTGTAATTGAGATATGAATATAATGAACCCCTTTCCTCTCTGTCAAGGCCAAAATGAGAAGGAGATACCTTTCAAATAGAGAGGGAGAATTGAAAAGGAAGAGGAAGAAAATGAGGGGCTCGGCAAAATGCTCAAGCAGGCAGGGAAACTTGAAAAAGGGGGGAGCGTGTGTTAATCTGATTTTTAAAAAGAAATAACAATTTAGCTTTTTGAAAAGACTCCTTGGCTGTCTCACTTATACCGTCATTC
>JACRCA010000401.1 GCA_016234425.1 Deltaproteobacteria bacterium
ACCTTAAAAGATGCTGCTCCAAATCTCGGAACTACACGTGAGTTATCATAAAAAGCAAGTCATCTTTGGGATCTCCCTGACTGTGGAAGAAGGAAAAGTGGTGGCTCTGGTGGGACCCAACGGGGCAGGGAAAACTACGACTCTGAACACGATTATTGGCCTTTTGCATCCCCGCAAAGGCGAAATCCTTTTCAAAGGGCTGAATATCACCCACCAAAAAGCCTCGCAAAATGTTCGGAACGGGATTTCCCTGGTTCCCCAAGGGGGGAGGGTTTTCCCGGACCTCTCAGTACTGGAGAACCTGGAACTGGGGGGATACCTCCTGGACCCGCAAAAGAGGAAAGAGCGTCTCCGGTATGTATACAATCTCTTTCCCATTCTGGAAGAAAGATATAAGCAAAGAGCCAATTCCCTGAGCGGGGGAGAGCGGCAGATGTTGGCTATTTCCCGGGCCCTTATGCTGACCCCGGACCTTTTGCTCTTGGATGAACCTTCCATCGGGCTAGCTCCTCTCCTGGTGAAGGACATTATGAGAACCTTGACCCAGATTAGTGGCGAGATGGGAACGAGCATCTTCGTAGTTGAGCAGAATGTGCGAGAAATTTTTCAAATCGCTCAGAAGGCCTATGTTCTGAAGGTGGGAAAAATCGTTTTGGAGAACCGCTATCCTCTGGAACTGCTCAGTGATGAGAATTTGCGTAAGAGTTATCTAAGTTAAGGATGGAATGATGAATCCCCTCCCTCCAGGGGGAGGGGAAATATTTGGGATATTTCCGGAAAAGGAGGGAAGGAAAAATGAAAAGATGGAGTGTTGTTCTAGTACTTTCGTTGTTGGTATCGCTGTTTGGATTCCATATTTCCCACGGCGCCGAAGTATATAAATTCGGTACCGTGGCCTGTATCACGGGGGCCATCCCCCAGCATGGGGAATATACCCTGAGAGGGTTCAGACTGGCTTTGGAGGATGTGGAAAAAAGCGGAATGCTCAAGGATGGGAAAATTGAGGTGGTGGCCGAAGACGGACAGAATATACCGCGGGTTGCTTTGGCCGGCCTCAACAAACTGATTAATATCGACAAGGTACAATATTTTGAGACCGTGGGATCCAGTGTGGTGCTTGCCCTTGCCCCCATTGCCGCCGAAAATAAAGTCGTCTTGATGAACACAGCTGCCACCCATCCCAAGATCAGAGAGGTTGGCAAACCCTATGTCTTCAGCCTTATCCCTGGAACCGCTTCAGAGAGTAAAGCAGCAGCCCAGTTTTCTTTCACGGAACTGAAGGGGAAGACCGCTTCCATTCTCTATGTGAACAACGAGTATGGACATGGAGCAAGAGACATTTTTGAGAGGGTATTTACTGATCTTGGGGGTAAGATCGTGGGTAAGGAGATCTATGACCTTGGAGCGACCGATTATCGGACTCAATTAGCGAAGATCAGGGCACAAAATCCTGGAGTGGTCTATTTCGGGGGCCACGCCAATGAGTGTGGCCGGGCGATCAGGCAGGCCCGGGAGTTTGGCCTTAAGACTCCGTGGATCGGAACGGTGGCGACTGCCGCTCCTGAAACCTTGAAGATCGCCGGAGATTCTGCTGAAGGGCTCTACGCCGTGGCCTTCCCCTATGACCCGGTCGGGGGGACTCCCAAGATGCGGGATTTTGGCCAGCGCTTCAAGAATGCCTTTGGGGTCCCCCCCACCATCTATTCCGCTAACTCGTACATTGCGGCTACGCTTTTTGCCAAGGCCATAGCCAGCGCTGTCAAGAGCGGCCCGGAAATCTCCAAATTTCTATTTACCATCAAAGATTGGGACACCATTATTGGAAAGATCAGCATCGACAAAGACGGAATGGTGGACCTTCCCTGTAGGTTTCTGGTCGTCAAAGGGGGAAATTTTATCCAGTACAAGTAATGTAAATTAGGGGCGGGGGCGGGATGACCTTTTAAGAGCAACCGAAGGAATCGCATCTATGCTGTTCTTACAGCTGCTGGCCAACGGCATCATTGCAGGCAGCGTTTACGCTCTCCTCGGTTTGGGCTTTGGGGTTATTTATTCCGCCACCCGAACTTTCCATTTTGCCCACGGCGCCGTGTACAGCATGGCCGGCTATCTGGCCTTTCAATTCCACGTATTCTGGCACCTTCCTTTGGCGGTTTCCATCGCCCTTTCCCTTCTGGCAGCCATCCTTCTCGGGATTGGAATCGAGGGTTTGATCTACAGGCCTTTGCGCGGCGTCGGAGCTTCGCCCATGGAGATCCTCCTGAGCTCCCTGGGCCTGTTCATTCTTCTCCAGAATTTCATGATTATCCTTTGGCGGAGTGATCCACGCGTCCTCCCCGTGGCGGAGTCGATTCGCAAGGGGGTCGCTCTATGGGGGATATGGGTTACCTCCCTCCAATTGATCATTATCGCTATCAGTTTTGGCTTGTGGGGGCTTTTGCTAATATTTAGTCAAAGGACCAAGATGGGGAAGGCCATCCGGGCTCTGGAAAGTGATCCCGAAATGACTGAGATCGTGGGTATCGATCCAGTTTATATCCGTTTTTTGGTTTACGGGATGGGCTCAGCACTCGCTGCTGTCTCATCCATCCTGATGACGATGGATATGGGCATCGATCCTAACTCAGGCATTATGGCCCTGCTCATTGCGGTCATCGCGGTCATTGTGGGTGGAATCGGCAATTATTCTGGGACCGCCCTGGCGGGATTGCTGTTAGGTATTGCTGAGAATATGGGAATCTGGAAAATTCCCTCGGAGTGGAAATCCACCATCGCTTTTGGCATCTTAGTGATCTTTATCATATTTCGGCCGACTGGCCTATTGAAAAAGACCTAGGAATTTAAAGCGTGGACTATATTTTCTATATTCTCATCCTGGTAGACATCTATATCATTCTGGCCGTTTCCCTGAATCTGCTGATGGGTTTCACCGGTCTCATCTCCATGGCCCATGCCGGGTTCATGGCGATTGGAGCCTATACGACAACTCTCCTGATGACTCGGCTGGGCATGAACTTCCTCCTGACCATTCCCTTGGGAGTTCTGATTGCCGGTGTAGTCAGTGCATTACTGGCCCTTCCTTCTTTGCGGGTCAAAGGAGAGCACTACATCATCGCCTCCTTCGGCCTGCAAATCATCCTTTACAATATATCGCTCAACTGGGTCTCCCTCACCAACGGCCCCTATGGGTTTTCCGGGATCCCCCGCCCGCAAATCTTCGGCTATGCCTTCTCGACTTACAGGGCCTATCTGGTTTTAGCTAGTCTCATTACCTTGGTGTGCGTCTTCATCGTGTGGCGGGTTACCCGCTCCCGGTTCGGCCTAATCCTGAAGGGCATTCGCGAAGATGAAGTCGCGACCTCGTCTCTGGGACAGCATGTGAACCGCTTCAAAGTCGTCACCTGTGTGGTGGGATCTTCCATCGCGGCTGTTGCCGGAAGCCTTTATGCGACGGCCATCAGTTTCATCGATCCATTCTGTTTTACCATCCACGACTCGATCTTCATGCTGGCCATCGTGATCATCGGCGGGACGGGCAATATCTTTGGATCGGCCCTGGGCGCCTTGCTGCTGATCAGTCTGCCCGAGATCTTGAAATTCTTTCAGGTAGCCGAAACCGTGGCGGCGCCCCTCCGCCAAATGATTTACGGGGCCCTTTTAGTGGTCTTCATGCGATTCCGCCCCCAGGGGTTACTGCCCGAATATAGGGCCAAGAAAGAGTAGTCCTTTGAAGGCAGCGGATCATTATTTTGAACTCATTGGTTTGCATAAGAATTTTGGCGGCTTAAGCGCGGTACGGGATCTTTCCTTTCATATTGAGCAAGGGAAGATTACCAGCCTGATTGGCCCCAACGGGGCGGGGAAAACAACGGTCTTTAACCTCATCTCTGGGCAATTGCCCCTGGATAAGGGCAATATCCTCTTTAAAGCGAAGAACATAACCTTTCTGCCTCCTCATAAAATTGTGGATTTGGGGATCGCCAGGACTTTTCAGGATCTACGCCTTTTCCAGAAACTCACGGTTTTACAGAATGTCCTCATGGGGCTCCAGAACCGCAAAGGGGAGCAAATCCTTCGGGCCCTCATGGGGGGCAAAGCTTTAACAGAGGAGGAGAGGGCTGACCTCCAAAAAGCCTACGACCTTCTGGGCCTCGTGGAATTAGGGCCCAAATCCGGCGAGCTGGTGGAGAACCTTTCCTATGGAGAGCAGAAGCTTTTGTCCCTGGCCCGCGTGCTGGCTACGGATGCCGAACTTTTGATGCTCGATGAACCAGTCTCGGGGCTGCCTCTGGGAGAAGTTGATCGGATGCTGAAGCTCATCCAAGATCTGGTGAAACAAGGGAAGACAATCCTGGTCGTTGAACATAACATGGAAGCGGTCATGGGAATTTCGGATTGGATCATCGTTTTGAATTTCGGGGAGAAGATCGCCTCCGGCCTCCCTGCTGAGATCCAGAAAAATCAGGAAGTCATCAAAGTTTATTTAGGAGTATAAAGGGGTGGAATTCAAAAAACTGTTCCAACCCATCACGATTCATTCGCTAAAGCTCAAGAGTCGTATATTGATGCCCTGTCTGGATCCTGGGTTCGCCGGAGAGGGTGGAAAGGTGAATCAAAGGTTGATTGATTATTTTGTCCGGAGGGCCAGAGGCGGGGTTTCGTTTATCATGGTCGGTCCAGCCGTTTTTGATCCAGTTGGGGTCAGCGGATCCTTTGAATATCGGATCTACCTGGAAGGAATCCCGGAAGGCCTTTCTCGATTGGTTGAGGCAATCCATCGCTGGGGTGTCCCCGTTGGTTTGCAACTTCATCATGCGGGCAGGCAAGCCAACCCGGAACTTATCGATGGGACTCCGGTTGCTCCGTCAGCGATTCCTTGCCCGGTCCGTAAGTCTCACCCTCGAGCCTTGACGATTCCGGAGATTGAAGGGATTGTGCAGCAGTACGGCATTTATGCCCGCAAAGCCAGGGAAGCTGGCTTCGATGCCGTGGAGGTGCATGGGTCGCACGGCTACCTGATCGCTGAATTCCTATCCCCCTATGCCAACAACCGTACCGACCCGTATGGCGGGAGCCTGGAAAATAGAACCCGCTTCGCTCTTGAGGTGGTGCGGGAGGTCAGAAGAAATGTGGGAAAGGATTTCCCCATTTTCTTCAGAATCCCGGGGGAAGAACATGTACCCGAAGGCCTCACTCCAGAAGAGACTCCCCTAATCGCCAAAATGGTAGAGGAAGCGGGCGCAGACGCGATCGACGTTTCTGCGGGAAATTATCGAACGGCGGAGTGGATCGTTCCACCCATGACCCTTCCTCAGGGCTGTAACGTTCTGGCGGCGGCGGCGATCAAAGAGCAAGTGAGAATCCCAGTCGTTGTCGCTGGCAGGATCAACACGCCTGAATTGGCCGAGCAAGTCTTGCAGGGAGGGAAAGCAGACATCATTGCCATGGCCCGAGGCCTGGTGGCTGATCCTGATTTTCCCCGGAAGGCCCAGGAGGGAAAGCTGGAGGAGATTCGCCGATGCATTGCCTGCAATGTCTGCATCGACCGGCTCTTCCAGGAGATGGACATTGTTTGCACCGTCAACCCGGAGGTGGGACGGGAGGCAGAGTTTGATTGGCCGCCGCTGCTTCATCCCAAAAGGGTCATGGTGATCGGAGGTGGCCCCGGGGGAATGGAGGCTGCTCGGGTAGCCAGGTTGAGGGGCCACCGGGTGACCCTCTATGAAGAAGATAGCCGATTGGGTGGCCAGATCGAAGCAGCCCACCAGGCTTCCTTCAAAGAGGAGGTCAAGAGCCTCGTCCAATACTATTTGACAGTGCTGAAAACCCTCGACGTGGAGATAAAACTGGAGACGCGGATGACCCCGGAGAGGGCATTAGCTGAGAAGCCCGATGCCATCGTAATCGCCACAGGTTGTGTCCCATGCACCCCAAACCTACCCGGCGTCCATTTTTCCCATGTAGTACAGGCTTTGGACGTCCTCCTGGGTAAGGTGCAGATCGAAGGCCAGGTGGCCGTCATCGGCGGCGGAACTGTGGGTTGCGAGGTGGCCACCTTTCTGGCAGAAAGGGGAGCGAAAGTTACTCTTCTGGAGATGCTTCCCTATGTGGCTAATGGAATTCCTCGCTTGCTGGGGAAGATGATGAAGGACTTGATGAAAAATGTTGGGGTCCATATCCTGACTAACCGAAAGGTGGTGCAAATCGAAGCGAACCGGGTGGTCTATGAAGATTCCGGGAGGATGGCATCTCTACCCGTGGATTGGGTCGTTTTGGCAGTGGGTGCTGGGCCCCGAGACGATCTGGTCAAACCCTTGAAAGACCTTTTTCCAGAGACCTACCAAGTAGGCGATTGCCTTGAGCCGAGAAAGGCTTTGGAAGCTATTTATGAGGGGGCAAGGGTTGCCCACCAGCTATAAGGGGGGCAAAAGAGAAATAGGATGATCCACATGGCGTTGCCAATGTGGTGACTTTTGCTCAAACTATGGAGTATATATCCATCGCGAATATCCTCAAATTCGTGAATCTGGCCAGGGCCATGGGAGAGCCTTAAATCAGGTTGCAGTTTCTTATTATTTTTTAGGAATCAACCAGTCCAGACCTAAATGGCTGAGCCTTCCCTCGGTCGGCACACCTGTTTTAGGATCCCATCCCATGGCTTCATAGTAGAGCCTGAGAGCATTAACAAAGTCCTCTTTGGCTACTCGCTTTTCCCGGGGTGTACCCTTTTCCAATGATTCAAATAACCTCTCTGGCAAATAGTCATCCTTGCTGGATAATCCCTCCCGCATGTTGAACATCCGGGCCATGGTAATTGTTCGTTCACCCAGCTCCATCAACTCAAAAAGGCTTGTGTTCCAGCCCGTTACTGCCTCCACGGCCTCAGCAAGCATGACCAAAGGAAAGGCGGTATAAGGAGCGGCGGCGAAGTTACACACTCCCAGAGAGTTGAAGAAGTTCCAGATCTGCTGGGTATGGACGAATTGCCGGATCTTCCGTGGGCCCAGCTCTAAAGCCGAAGTGGGTTCCAGAACTCCCGCTGGCTTGGCCGCTTTCAACATCGGGGTTTCCGAAAGGAAAGAAGTGTCGTGGGGGGCTTCGATGTGGTCTGCTCCTGTAGGTGAAGTAGCGTAGCTCAAGGTCAAACCATGCTTGCCCCGGGGATCATGCATGGGAAGTTCCTGACCCTTTATATGCATAGCATATTTCTCAGCTCCTCTACCGATCTTTTGGGCCGCTCGTTGGACACCGTCGGCCAGGATATCCCCGAAACCTTCCCGGAAGGCGATCTTCCGGATCATCTCCAGCATTCCGTCCACGTTGCCGAACCTCAGATCGATCCCGTCTGTATCTTTGGTCGTCAGGATTCCTCGCTCAGAACATTCCATGGCAAAGGCGATACAAACTCCAGCGGAGATGGTGTCGAGGCCCCGGCGGTTGCACATCTCATTTCCGTGGGCGATCGCCGGCAGGTTATCAATCCCGCACAATGAACCTAAAGAAGCGACCGTCTCATATTCCGGGCCGCCATATTCAGGAGAAGCCGCATATTTCCCTTCTACCTTTACTGCCCGCTTGCATTGGACGGCGCAGGCATAACAACCTTCTGATTTCACCAGAATCGTCTCGGTCATGGCCTCGCCGGAGATGGCTTCAGCGCCTTCAAACTGTCCGGCCTGGAAATTTCTGGTGGGCAGGATCCCGGAATTCTGCAAGGGCATTACGAAAAAAGGAGTCCCATATTTTTTAAAATTCTGGGCCAACGGAGCTTCCTTGATCAACTCCACCACCTTTTTCCCGATCTCCCGAACCTTTTCTGGGTCCGCCAGAGCAAGCTTTTGCGTGCCTCGGACAGCAATGGCTCGCAAGTTCTTCGAGCCCATTACCGCCCCCATGCCTGTCCGGCCGTTAGCGTGTTTCAATTCATTGACCACACAGGCATAGCGCACCATTTTCTCCCCGGCCGGACCGCACTGAGCAACCCGAATTCGATTATCCCCAAGTTCTTCCCGGATCAGCCGCTCTGCGACCCCAGTATCTTTTCCCAAGAGCTTGGCCGCATCTCGAATCTCTGCTTGCCCGTCTTTGATCCAGAGATAAACAGGCTTTGGCGAACGCCCTTCCATGATTACGCCATCAAAGCCGGCCATCTTGAGCTCCGGCCCCCAGAAGCCGCCTGCTTCCGCCTCACCAAAAGCCCCCGTCAAGGGGGAGCGGGCTGCCACTGTGTAGCGGGGCAGACCGGCTAGCGGGGCCGCCGAGATTACACTGGACATGAAGACCAATTTATTTTCCAGTCCTAAAGGGTCCACACCAGGCTTTTGCTCTTTCAGTAAGAAATAGAGAGAGAGCGCTGAACCTCCCATGTATAGGCGGTAGACAATTTCGGGTGGAGATTCCTCTCCGATCTTGCCTTCAGTCAAATTTACTCTCAAAATTCTTCCATTGTATCCCGTGGGCATAGTTAGACCTCCCCTTCAATGGATTTAAATTGGATGTCCCGAAAGCGGACATTGATATCCCCTTTGGGGAATAGGGATAATAAAACTGGTAAAATCCTCCGCTGCCAAACTTTTCCTATCCCTTCAATTTCTATAATATCCTTTTTCAGAAGGGTCAAGATTTTCTTTTCCGGCCTTAACAGACTCCCAAAATATACTTGACTTCTTCCTGTCTCTTTGATATTTTTTTTCCCGCCTTCCTCAAGCTTTGAAAAAAAATTTTCATTCAATTTTGGGATCGTCTCTGATGGATTGCCGAAGTTGAGGGAGACCGATGTTAGAAGATCGCCTGCGGAAAAGATATCAATTCTTAACCAAGGCCCAAAAAAAAGTGGCCGAATTTTTTCTGGCCCAAGGCGAGGATGCGGCTTTTCTTTCCATCTCCGACTTAGCTCACCAAGTAAAGACTAGCGAGTCTACCATCGTCCGCTTTGCCCGTTCCATAGGGTACAAAGGTTATCCCGACCTGCAAAAAGAATTACAGAGCGGGATCAAACAGAAGATATCCCCTCCCCGGGCTTTGCAAAAGGCGATCATCAAAGAGCGAGGGCAAAATATTTACTCTAAAATCTTCGAAATGGACCTCCAAAACCTCAGCACCACCCAAGAAGCCAATAGCAAGAAAATCATCGACCAAGCGGTAGAAGAGATCATTAAGGCCAGAAGGATTGGCTTTACGGGTTTTCGCAGTTCTCATTCCTTGGCCTACCTGCTCTGCTTTTTCATCGGGCAGGTGCGAAAAAACTGCGATCTGTTAGATGGGAGTTTGGGGAATCTGCCCAACCAACTCATAAATTATGGAGTCGGAGATCTCCTCATTGGCATCAGTTTCCCAAGATACGCTTCGGCGACTTTGAATATCCTGAAATATGGGAAAAAAGCTGGCTGCCGGGTCATGGTGATTACAGATAATCCCGTATCGCCGGTGGGCCAGATCTCCGACCTCGTTTTGGTGGCGGGAAATAAATCCTCCCACTATTTTAATTCCTTCTCGAGCGCCGTCACGCTGGTTAATTGCCTGGTGGCCGGAGTATCCTTGCGAAGTAGGCATTCTGTGGAAGTATTGAAATCTGTCAATCAGATTGTTGCCGATTGGAAATTTCTTTTGATTTAATTGGAAAAAAGATACCTGAATTATCCGGAGGAGGGCATGGAAGGGAATGAGGAAAAGAAAAGACTGTCTTTTAATCCACCGATTTTAACCCTAAATGCCCCCGAAGACGGCCAACCTCATCTGTTGGGGAGTCGATGCAGTGCTTGTGGGAAAGTCTTCTTCCCCCAGCAGGCACTTTGTGCGGAGTGCTTTCAGGAAGGCTCCCTGAAAGAACAGCCCCTTAGCTCCCGGGGCGAGCTTTATTCATTTACCATCGTGGAAAGGGAATCGTTAGCTCCCAAAGGGTTCCAGGTCCCCTACGCCTATGGGTATGTAAATCTGCCGGAAGGTGTGCGGGTCCTTTCCAAAATAGTGGGTTGGAAACCCGAAACATTAAGGATAGATGCTGGAGTAGAGCTTGTTCTGGAGGAAATTCGAGAGAATCCCGAAGGCCAAAAAATTATGGGATTTCGCTTCCAGATAATTTAAAGCGTTAGTGGGAGAAGTTGGAAAAAAGGAGGACAGAACTGTGAGAGATATAGTCGTGATTGGTGTTGGAATGACTAAATTCGGCAAGTTTCCGGAGTTGACTGTGGAACAGCTGGGAAGAGAGGGCGCCTGGTGGAGGAAGGTATAACTGAGCTAGGGGGTAAGTTGCCAGTGAACCCCAGCGGTGGCCTTCTCTGCAAGGGACACCCTGTAGGAGCCACAGGCGTTGCTTAGGTCGCTGAGCTCGTATGGCAATTGCGCGGGGAAGCAGGGGCTAGGCAGGTAGAGGGGGCGAAAGCCGGCCCGGCTCATTGCTCCGGAGGATTTGTGGCTCAGGATACTGGGGCATCCACAGTTATTATCTTGAAACGTTAAAAGCGAATTGGTGAGGAAAAATCTCTCATGGAGGAGGAGTGAAAAGTGAAAATGGAAGAAAAAATGCGGCCTCTCTCCGATATTCGGGTACTGGGCCTGGAGCAGTACATCACCGGCCCTTATTGCACCATGCTCCTGGCCGATGCCGGCGCTGAAGTCATCAAGATCGAACCCCCGGGGACGGGAGATCCGCGAAGATCCCTTCCACCTTTCGCCGTAAACGAGAGGGGAGAAAGATCCAGCGGCGGATTCATGCGCTTTAACCGCAGCAAGAAGAGCCTGACTTTAGACCTTAAACAGGACCAAGGGAAAGAGATCTTCCGCGCTCTGGTCAGGAAATCTGATGTCATCGTGGAGAATTTTCGGCCGGATACAATGGAGCGGCTGGGATTTTCTTATGAGGTCATTCACCAGCTGAATCCGGCCATCATCTATGCCTCCCTGAGCGGCTTCGGAAGGTTGGAATCGCTGCGGGGGCCCTACTGGGATCGGCCGGGCTTTGACATTGTCTTCCAGGCCATGGGGGGGCTGATGCACAACGTTGGCGAAAAAGACGGCCCTCCATTGTTCTTAGGAGTTCCCCTGGCTGATATCTATACTCCCATGGTCGCAGCTTTTGGGATTGTCATGGCCCTGAGGATGAGAGAGAAAACAGGGCTAGGACAGTATGTGGATACAGCCATGTACGATTGCATGACCGCACTCAATGAAGGGTCTGTTTTAATTTACTCTTACAACGGGGAGATTCCGGGGCGCGATCAGCCCCGGCTGCAAGCTCCTCAGTGCTCTTTTAAAACCAAGGATGGTTATGTAGCCCTTATCGTGCCCACCGAGGAGATGTGGGCTCGATTCTGCCGGGCCATCGATCGGGAAGACCTGATCAAGCATCCCTTATTGTCCTCAGGACCGCTTCGGGGGAAAAACTTCGATAGTTTTTTGAAACCTATCCTGGATGAATGGATGGGCCAGAAGACCACCGAAGAAGTCATCCAGAGATTGCTGGAATACGGGGTCCCCGTGGGGCCTTCGCAGACCGCCAAAGATCTGGTGGACTGCCCGCAACTCCTGGCCCGGAACATGATTCTGGATATCCAAGATCCGGTCGGAGGGAAGAAAAAAGTAGTCGGCTCCCCGGTGAAGCTTTCCGGGGTTCCCGAGATAGGGCCTCGCCCTGCCCCTCGTTTAGGGGAGCATACCGAAGAAATTCTGGAGAATCTTTTGGGATATAGCCAAGAAAAAATCATTGAGCTACGGAAAGAAAAGGTAATCTAAATGGAAACTGAGATGGCGATCCTCAAGAAAGCTCGACAGGAATTGCAGCAAATCAATGTTGAGCAAGTCCTTCAATCCCTGAGGAAGAATCAGATCGACGCGCTTTATGTAGCCAACCGGCAAGAGGCTGTAAAGGAAATTCTGGCTCTTATCCCCGAGGGTTCCACCGTTGGCTATGGAGGATCTCTGACTCTGGATGAGCTGGGAATCAAGGAGGTGCTGCAGAAAGGAAATTACAAATATATCGATCGAGGCCGGCCTGGGATTTCACCCGAAGAGATGTTCACCTTGCGGCGGGAATGCCTCCTGGCAGATGTTTTCTTGTGCAGCACTAACGCTCTCACCCGGGATGGAAAATTGGTGAACATCGATGGCGTTGGCAATCGCCTGGCTGCGCTAACCTTCGGGCCGAAAAAAGTGATTGTGGTTGCTGGCCTGAACAAAATCGTGGATGATGTAGAAAAAGGACTGACGCGGATTCGCAGCCATGTGGCTCCTTTACATGCCCGCCGCCGCGGATGGAAAGTTCCCTGTGCGCAGACCGGTACCTGCATGGATTGCCGTTCCCCCGATCGGATTTGCAATATCCTTTCCGTGGTAGAGTTCCAGAGGGAGAAGGGCCGCCTTACCGTCGTCCTGGTTGGTCAATCTTTAGGTCTATAAGGAGTTAATCGTATGGAGCCCGAAAAAACGATCACCACCGTGTCCGGGATTCCGGTCAAGCAAGTTTATACTCCAGCGGATCTGAAAGAGATAGGGTTTAATTATGAGAATGACCTGGCGGAACCCGGTCAGTACCCCTTCACCCGGGGGATTGACCCGGAAATGTACCGCAAAGATTACTGGATCATGGGCCAGTATGCTGGCTACGGGTCTGCCGAAGAGGCCAACCAGAGATATAAATTCATCCTGGAACAGGGGGGCACGGGGTTCTCCATTGCCCTGGATTTGCCTACGCAGATTGGCCTTGATTCTGACCATCCACTGTCTCAAGGGGAAGTAGGCAAAATCGGGGTGGCCATCGACTCCCTGCGGGACATGGAGATTATCTTCGATGGAATCCCTTTAGACCGCGTTCGGCATATCCGGACCAGCGCCTGTTCCATTGGACCCATTGCTCTGGCACTGTTTTTGGCGGTTATCGAACAACAAAGGGTATCGCCGGACCGCTGCAGCATCATCCTGCAAAATGATGTTTTGAAAGAATACCCGGTGCGGGGAACGCAGATCTTTCCCCCCCGCCCGGCCCTGAAATTTGCTGTGGATGCAATCGAATATTGTGCCCGGCAATTGCCCACCTGGCAGCCCTTGATGGTTTCTGGCTACCATTTTCGAGATGCGGGGGCCAATGCGATCCAGGAAATTGCCTTCACCTATGCGAATGCCATAGCCTATATAGAAGAAACTTTAAAAAGGGGAGTGGATATCGATCAATTTGCCCCCAGCATCCGGCTTCATTTCTGTGCCAGTATGGAACTTTTTGAAGAAATCGCCAAACTCAGAGCCGGACGAAGGATGTGGGCCAAATTGATAAGAGAAAGGTTCAGGGCGAAAGACCCTCGCTCCTGGATCTTTCGACACCATAGCGGAACGCTGGGCGGAAATCTGATTGCCCAGCAGCCGTTCAATAATATTGTCCGCGTCACCATTGAAGCCCTTTCGGCCATTTTAGGTGGTTCTCAGTCTCTACGGACTTCTTCCATGGATGAAGCTTATGCCATCCCTACCGAAGAAGCAGAAAGATTGGCCATTCGAACGCAGCAGATTATCGCCTATGAAAGCGGAATCACCAAGACTGTGGACCCTCTGGGAGGATCCTATTTTATCGAAAGTCTCACCTCGAAGATGGAAGAAGAAGCGAACCGGTACCTTCAGAGAATCGAGGCCATGGGAGGTGCGATTGCCGCCATTGAGAGCGGGTTTATCCAGCGTGAGGTCGATGAGAATGCCTATCGTGTCCAGAAGGAGATTGAAAAAGGAGAGCGCACCGTCGTCGGATTGAACAAATTCCGGACCGAAGAGAAAGTTTCCATCAAGACCTTCAAGAGCAATCCCCAAACCACCGGCCGACAGATCGAGAGGCTTAAGAAAATAAAAGCCGAAAGGAATAGGGGCGAAGTTCAGGCCGCCCTTTCAGAGGTGAGGAAAGCAGCCGAAAGAGATGAGAATCTAGTTCTCCCCATCTTGAGGGCTGTAAAAGCCTATACCACCATCGGGGAAATTTGCGACGTATTGAGGGGCCTCTGGGGCGAATCCCGCCCGCAAGTCGTCAGATTTTAAAAGCCAAAAGTTAAAGAAAAGAAAGGAGGATAAAAATGAGAGCTCGATTTCTAATCCCAGTTTGCCTATTTGTAACGGCGGCATTGATATTTTTTGCGCCGGATAGGGCAGCGGCTCAGGTCAAGAGAATTTCCATCCTCACCGCCAGCACCGGTGGTGTTTGGTACATCGTGGGAGCTGGTCTAGCCAAAATCATCAGTACTCACGTGCCTAACGTTGAGGCAACATCCGAAGTTACCGGTGGGGGGCTGGAAAACATCCGCCTCCTCCTGCGGGGGAAAGCCGATTTCATCATGACTACAGACGCCCAGATTCTGAATCTGATGAAAGATGAAGAACCCCGGAAGAAATCAGATTTCCGTGCCCTCTTTACTGGAATCGCCAGCGCCTTCCAGGTGGTGGTGAAGGAAGATTCCTTGATCAAGTCCATAGCGGATTTGAAGGGCCAGAGGCTCGGGACTCCCTCTTTGAACGATGGGGGAGAGATTATGGCGCGCGTCGCTCTGGAGGTCTATGGCCTCACCTACAAGGATGGCAAAAGCGTCAAACACCTCTCCTTGGGAGAGCTCGCCAATGCTTTTAAAGATGGTTTTGTTGATGCCTTCCTCGCCGGTGGAGGAGTGCCCATGTCCAGCGTGGTGGACGTCACCCTGGCCAGGAAATGCCGTATGATTCCTCTCGAGGAAGACAAATTACAGAAGTTGTTAGAGAAATATCCTGAGTACACGAGGAGTGCGATCCGGAAGGGGGCCTATAAGGGGGTGGATAGGGACCTCCTTTCTTTCGGAACCAGGACGGCCCTGGTAACGCTGAGTACCACGAGCGATGACCTGGTTTACCAAATTACCAAAGCTGTATTAGAGAATACGAATGAGTTGGCCGCTATCCATCCTCAAGGCCAGACTTACAATATTCAAGAGGCCCTTCTGGGCATCAGAACCATTCCCATTCATTCCGGGGCCATCAGGTATTATAAGGAGAAGGGAGCATGGGAGAAGAGGCCGGCTGGAGTTCTGGCCGGATGGTAACAGGAGAAAAAAAATGAATAAGCCGATTGTAGTGCATATAAATGAGGTGGAATCTTTTCAGCCTCCCCATCATATGAAAGTGATCTCCAGAGAACCGGTAAATCCTCAAAAAGGGGCCAGGCATATCCGTTTCCGGATTACAGAGGGTGAGCCGGGAGGAGGCGATTATGTCCATATCCATCCTCATTCTGAACAAGTTTCCTATGTTCTGGAAGGAGAAGCCATCGCCATCATCGATGGGGAGAGATACGTTGCCCGAGAAGGTACGGTCATCTTCATCCCTCCCGGGATGGCCCATAAATTCATAAATGAGAAATATGTTCGTATGCTACTTGTCTGGAGTCCTCCGCCAGACCTGGAGGAGTGGAAGTCCTTAGAAAAAGGATAACTCAGTGAAGCTAAAAGATCAGGTGGCCTTACTGACTCACTGCGGAAATCCATTGGGTCAGGCCATAGCCTTTTCCCTGGGCGAGGAAGGGGCAAACCTATGCCTTTGCGAACTTCCTGGGAAATCTTCGGCCCTGAGAGAAACTGTCCAGGAGCTGGAAAAAATAGGAAAACAAGCCATAGAGAAGGAACTGGACATCACCGACAAACACCAGATTCAAAAGGCTGTAGAAGAGACTTTTAAACATTTTGGCCGGCTGGATATTTTGGTAAATATTGTGGTCGGACCCGCAACCTATCACAGATTCATGGAAAATTTGCCCATAGCGGATTGGGACAGGGCTATGGCTATTATGTTAAGGGGGGCATTCTTTTATTCCCAGGCTGCCAGCAAATTTATGAAAGACCAAAAAAGAGGAAAAATTATCTACCTTTCATCCCGAGATGGCCGGACCGCTGCCGAACTTACCGATTTTGCAGAGGTCACAGCTCAGGCAGGCATTTTTGGGTTTACCAGGCAGCTTGCCCACCAGCTCGGCCCTTATGGGATAAATGTCAATGCTATCGCTGCTGGAATCGTATTGCCAGGCTGGCGCTGGGAAAAAGCCTGGATGGATTTAGATGAAGAAAATAAGAATGCCCTGCTAAGGCAAATCCCCTTAAGAAGATTTGCCAGACCCGGGGAGATAGGCCGGGTCGTGGTCTTTTTGGCCTCCGATGATGCCAGTTACATCACCGGAGCAACCATCGATGTGAACGGCGGCCAGCTCATGCCCATTTTCCCCCCGCGTTCGGAAACCTTAGCCGAGGTTTCGAAATGAAGTTCTCCGGTAAGGTAGTTCTGGTGACCGGTTCCGGCCAGGGCATTGGCCGGGCCTGCGCTCTTCTCTTCGCTTGCGAGGGAGCCTCCGTGGTAGTCAATGATATTCATGCCTCTCTTATTGAAGACACTGTCAAGGAGATTCAACGCTGGGAAAGAAAGGTTCTGGGCATCCAGGCCGATGCCACAACTGAAGATGAAGTCTCCCGCATGTTTGCGAGGATAAAGGAGGCTTTCGGGAAATTGGATGTACTGGTGAACAACGTAGGAGGAAGTGGCGGTGGGGGAGCGGGAGACACGTCCGTCAAAATCGAAGAAGTTCCCGAAGAAGATTGGGATAAAGTAATCAGGGCTAATCTGAAAAGTACTTTTCTCTGCTCAAAGAAAGCCATTGAGCTGATGAAACCTGCCAGATATGGAAAGATCGTTAACATCTCTTCCCGGGCGGCCCGACGAGGGACAGACCATCAAGGACCCCAATACCACACATCAAAATCGGCTATTCTCGGCTTAACGCGCCAACTGGCTAGAGACCTAGCCCCATTCGGGATATATGTGAATGCTGTGGCTCCGGGGTTCATTCTCAGCAGTGCCAGAGCTGAGAGGCGATGGCAGCAGAGAACAGAAGAAGAGAAACAATCTTATTTAAAGGACATTCCCTTAGGAAGACTGGGAAAACCAGAAGAGGTAGCTCAGGTAGTGGCCTTTCTGTGTTCTGATGAAGCGAGCTACATTACGGGAGTCACCATTGATATCAACGGTGGAAGTTTTATGATCTGAAAATAATATGGGCCAACTGGGTCCGCTCTCTGCTGCCTCTGTGCGCTCGGTGGCGATAATTTTTTAGGAGGATGGAGGGACGAAGATGAGATTTACAGGAAAAGTTGCCTGGGTTACGGGGGCAGCCAGAGGGATTGGCTTCGCCATTGCCAGTGCTCTGGCGAAAGAGGGGGCTGATTTGGGCATCAATGACCTCCGGCCCCTGGATGAGGTAGCTTCAAAGCTCAAAGGGATGGGAAGATCCATCCTGGCTATGCTAGCAGATGTCACCAATGCCAGGCAGGTTGAGGAGATAGCTGAGAAGATCGTCAAAGAATTTGGTCGCATAGATGTCCTGGTGAATAACGCCGGAGGCGGGCTGAATGTACCTTTCTCCATCGTGGAGATGCAGGAGGAAGATTGGGATAAAGTGGTAAATCTAAATCTCAAAGGGGCTTTCCTTTGCTGCAGGGTAGTGATTCCCCATATGAGGAAGCAGGGGAAAGGGAGTATTGTAAATATCGCTTCCCTTGCAGGCCGCTCATCGGCTACAACGGTGGGACCAGCCTATACTGGAGCCAAGGCAGGCCTCCTGGGGCTGACGAGACATTTGGCGAGGACCGAAGGACCTTATGGGATCCGGGTCAATGCGGTCTCTCCTGGATCGATCCTGACGGAGCATCTGGCTCAACGCTTTGAGAGCTATCCCAAAGAGGAGCAGGAGAAGAGGTTATCCAGTACTCCCCTCCAAAGATTTGGCAAGCCAGAGGAGGTGGCGGCGGCTGTCCTCTTCCTAGCTTCCGATGAGGCAAGCTTTATCACCGGAGCGAATATCGATGTGAACGGCGGCCGTTTCATGCAGATGTGAACTTTCTTAAGAATTTATAATAAACCACTTAAGTAAATTGGCCGGAGATAAATTTGTCATTGCCAACGCAGTAAAAGAACCCCAGGGGGGGTTGCCCCGCCGCCGTGCTCCTGGCAATGACTCATTCTCTTTGCCGTCCGTTATAGCTTTGGGATCAAAGTATGGAAGGCCTTCCAGCCAAAAAACCTCTCTATATCAGCCTTTTAGCCCTGGCTATGTCGCTTTTTCATCTTTACGCAGGGGGGTTTGTGATCCTCTCCACCATCCAGCAACGGGGCATCCATCTAATGTTTGTCTTTCTGCTGAGCTTACTTTCCGGTCTTGCCTTGCTGAACTGCCGGGGCATAAGGTTCTGGGTTCACCTGAGTTTAGGTCTACTGGCAGCGGGTGCAGCTTTATACCTGGTCTTTTTTGAAGAGGCCATCTCCATGCGCATGGGGAATGTCTACCTTTTTGATTTAGTGGTGGGAGGAGTTTTGATCCTCGCAGTCTTGGAAACTGCTCGTCGGATTCTGGGCTTTGCTCTTCCTCTCCTTTCGGTACTTTTTCTGGCCTATGCTTTTGGGGGGAATGTCATTCCAGGACTGTGGGGGCATAAGGGTTACGATCTGGAACGCATCGTCGGGCATATGGCTCTTTTCACAGACGGTATCTTTGGTCTGCCCCTGGGCGTGTCTGCTTCTTTCATTGTCCTTTTCATTATCTTCGGCGCATTTTTGCAAGAGTCAGGAGGAGGGCAATTTTTTATCGAACTCTCCACAGCCTTCTTCGGAAAGGTTAGAGGTGGACCCGCCAAGATCGCTGTTGTGGCCAGCAGCCTTTTTGGCATGATCTCGGGAAGCGCGGTAGCCAACGCTGGGTCTGTGGGACCTTTCACCATTCCCTTAATGAAAAAGGTGGGCTTCCGGGCCCAATATGCCGCTGCGGTAGAATCGGTAGCCTCCTGTGGCGGGCAGATCATGCCGCCGGTCATGGGTGCGTCAGCTTTCTTGGTGGCCGAGATCCTGAACATTCCCTATTATCAGGTATGTATTGCTGCGGCTATTCCCGCTGTACTCTATTATCTTTCCTTATTCATCATGGTGGACCTGGAAGCCGTGAAGCACGGAATCCGCGGCTTCCCTGAAGAGAGCCTGCCAAGGGTCAGGGGTGTTCTCCGACGAGGTTGGCCTTTGCTAATTCCTCCTTCAGTTCTGGTTGGCCTTTTGGTAATGGAATATTCCGCGGTGATGGCTGCCTTTTGGGGTACTGTGGCCATGATGGGAGTGACCGTCTTCCGAGGAGAAAAATCATTTATTGGTAAGCTAAAGCTGTTTCGCTCTTCTCTGGAGAATGGAGCTTTAAGCGCCATCCAGGTGGGAGCAGCCTGTGCCTGTGCGGGAATTGTGATTGGAGTTTTTTCCCTGACGGGCCTGGGGCTCAAATTCTCCGGACTCCTTATCAACATTGCTCAGGGAAGGCTGGAAGTTCTTTTGATCCTGACCATGCTTGCATCGCTCCTCCTGGGCACGGGGCTTCCCACCGTTCCTACTTACCTGATCCTGGCGATTCTGGTAGCTCCCGCTCTGGTCAAAATGGGCGTTCTACCCATCGCCGCCCACCTTTTCATCTTCTATTTCGGAGCCATTTCTGACATGACACCGCCTCTGGCCGTCTCCGCCTATGTGGCCGCCGGGATCGCCGGCTCGGACCCGCTCAGGACTACGTTCACCGCCAGCCGCTTAGGGATCGCCGGCTATATCGTCCCTTTCATGTTTGTTTATACCCCTTCGCTACTCTTGAAAGGATCATGGGTAGAAGTGGCATTGGCTTTAGTCCCGGCCACCGTAGGAGTAGGTGCCCTGGCTTCTTCCCTGCAAGGGGTGCTGATCAGGGAACTCAGTGCCTGGGCGCGGGTCGCTCTTTTTTTCGGGGCAATCTTTCTCATCATTCCTGGATTCTACACAGACCTAATCGGCTACGGGCTTATCGCTATTTTGCTTCTGTTGAATCTTCTGGGAGGGAAGCGGGAAAAGAAGTGGGCGGGGATAAAGATGGAAAAAAGTTTTCCATAAAAGAGCCAGAAAAACCTTAGGAGAGTTATTCCATGGAGAAAGTTCTTAAGTCTCTCATGGCTGGCGCCGTCGACCTTCACCTTCATGCCACCTTCGAAGGAAGGCCTCGAAGGCAAAATATGTTGGAAGTGGCCCGCGATGCCTCTGCCGCAGGAATGCGTGGGCTGGTCTTCAAATCCAATGATGAAAGCACTGTAGGTTCGGCCAATTTAGTAAATAGCCTGGTTGAAGGGGTGCAAACTTTTGGTGGAATTGTCCTCAATCATGCGGTAGGGGGACTGAACATCCATGCGGCAAAAGCTGCCCTCTCTATGGGAGGAAAGATTGTATGGATGCCCTGCTTTGACTCTGCCTGGACCCTCAAAAAGGTCATGGAGGAAGAGGCGGGTGGTGGGGCGAAAATCTATCGAAAACTGATCGATCCTAACGGCAAGGGAGCTGGTATCTCCATCCTGAAAGGAGGGTTGAATGGATCGGAGGTTCTCCCCGAGGTAAGAGAGATCATCGCCCTCGTCGCTGCCAAAGGAGCCATCCTGGATACCAGTCATTTATCCCCCCGAGAATCCCTGATCCTCGTAAGGGAAGCGAGAAAAGCAGGGCTCGAAAGAATCCTCATCAGCCATGTAAACAGTGACCTTATCGCGGCCACCGTTGAAGAACAGAAGGAACTGGCCAGGGCCGGAGCTTTTCTGATGTACACCTTCGCCCAGTGCCTCCCATCGCCCTGGAGGGATAGCCAGCCCCTGCAAACCGTTATCTCCATGATTAAAGAAGTCGGGCCTGAGCATGGCGTTTTGGCAACTGATTTAGGCATGTTTAATTATCCCCCTCCGGTTGAGGGTTTGCGCATGTTCCTTGCGGGGTTATTCATGGGCGGAATAAAAGAAGGAGACCTGGAGAGAATGGTCAAAATAAACCCTGCTTTTCTATTGAATTTGTAGGTCGTCCATTATTCCCAATTGTTCAATAAGTTCTGGGGTTGAAACCAAGGAGAGAAAAATGAATTCCCAAGAATTAGATCGGCTGCTTTCAAGGTACAAAGAAGCCTATGGGCAGGTTCCGGATTGGGCGGAAGTCGTGAGTCAGATTATGCCCGATTTGCTCGGTCCTTGGATCGAAATTCGATCGAAGGTTATCGCCGATGGAGCTCTTTCCAGGAAGGTCAAAGAGCTCATCTTGCTAGGGATTAATTTGGTAAGGCGTTATCCTTCCGGGGTGGAGACGCATATGAGGGGCGCTTTGGATGCTGGGGCTTCAAAAGAGGAAATAATGGAGGTGATAGCTACTTCTATTCTTTCCAGCGCAGCGCCTGCGATGTACAATGGCCCGAGGGCTCTGAAGGAGGAGTTGAAAAAAAGGAAGGCTTGATTTTTGGCTTAGGGAAATTTTCTTGCTCGATTAGACAGGTCCGGTAGATGGAAGAAGAGAAGAGTCGGGAGCTCAAAGGGTTTATGAATATTTTCATGATGATTTGTGGCGTAGCCCTATGCGCTTTTCAAATATTCACCCTGGGCTTTTACATGATCGACCCCTGGAAACAGCAGAGCATCCTTATGGTGTTCATTTTTTCCATGGGTTTTCTAATCCATCGATCTTCGAAAAAGTCATCGGGGGGGCGAGGCCTCGATATTCTATTAATGTTCGGCGGCATCGCTCCCTGTATTTATATTCTTCTATTCCATGATGAACTTTTGGTGACCCTGGGCTCCACCCCGGAAACAATCGATTTCCTATTCGGGTGTCTTATCTTAGCCGCCGTGCTGGAGCTTACCCGGAGAAGCATAGGGCTGCCCATGTTCGTCATCGCCATCCTCTTTTTGCTCTACGGATATTTTGGCAATTACCTGCCGGGACTCTTGGGGCATTCCGGCTTCTCGCTAAAACGGCTGATCGGATTTCTTTACAGTACCGATGGTATTTTTACCACCCCCCTGATGGTGATGACTATCTATATCTATCTCTTCCTCCTTTTTGGGGCATTCTTTGAAAAAAGTGGCGTGGGCAAATTTATCATTGATGTAGCCAATGCCCTCGCCGGGGGCACGAGAGGGGGGCCGGCCAAAGTGGCCACCTGGGCCAGCTGCCTTTTTGGCATGATCTCTGGAAGCGCGATTGCCAATGTAATGACGACCGGAGCTTTTACGATTCCCATGATGAAGAGGCTTGGTTATTCCCCCACTTTTGCCGGGGCGGTAGAAGCCACGGCCTCTACGGGAGGTCAAATTATGCCGCCCATCATGGGAGCAGCAGCTTTCATTCTGGCAGAATTCGTCAACCTTCCCTACGCCAAAGTGATGGTAGCCGCATTTATTCCCGGCTTTCTCTATTACGCCTGCCTTTTTTGTCAGATCGACTTGAGGGCTGTATCCCAGGGATTAAAAGGCATGCCCAGGGAGGGGTTGCCC